>CAVKSD010000032.1:0-17503 GCA_963658905.1 Bacteroidaceae bacterium | reverse complement strand
TCTCAATATATGCTCAGTGCTATTCTTTGCTTTTTATACACAAAATAATGGACAAACGGTAGCTATAAAATATGCCCGCGAAAGCTCTCTTGAAGTTACAAGGGAAAAGAGCGAGCTAATATCGCTTGCCTTTGCTCATATACAAAACCAGGCCGAAACTATCGGAATGTATATGGAAGATATGCTTGACGAAGAAGTTGAGAACAAATTAAGTTCCGAGTATGTTATTCTTGCTGACGGCACAATAACGAGAACGAAAGACGAAAGCAAAAGCGATACGGAGCAAAGCAACATAATTGTTCCAAATACCAGCCAACTTTCGGATGAGTTAATCAGAGAGATTAATTTGACGGAGAAGCTTGATAAATATTTTGAACAGATAACCGACACGGAGGACACAACATGGTGCTATATAGTAACTAAAGAAAACCTGCTGCGGTGCAGTCCGTACAGTAATTTAAACACTTTTTTTGAAAGCGATCACAGCCAGATAAGCGATATATTTTACACACAGGCTGAGGATAAAAATAACCCCAAACACGAAGCGGTGTGGACGGATCCGTACTATGATTATTTGGGAACGGGCTGGACGATTACTTGCGCTCAACCGGTTTACGAAAGCGACGGAGAATTATTCGGAGTAGTTTGCATAGATGTGTCTGTATCCAAAATCAAAGAAAAATATTTTGGAGGATTCTCGTTGGGGGAAAGCGGAAAAATATGCTGGATGCGAAATAACGGTCAGCTGTACTACTATACCGACTACGATGATCTTACCGCCGATCAGGGTGAAATCTTTGAAAAAAATATTTTTGATACAAAGCTATCATACGAAAAAGAAATAAATCTGAGAGATTACGTTGTAAAGGGCGGATCGGGTATACGAATTTTCAGAGAAAACGGTGAAACTTTATTGTTGGTGTATTCTGAAGTCGAGGGTACCGACTCGGTTATCTTTATGCAGATTGAGATGAGCGAATTTAACTCATTATCGGATGCCGGCATGAACGGAATAATTTTTATCATAGCTCTTGATCTGGTTTTGACAGCTTTGTTTGCAATTTTTCTGTATCGGGGCTTTTCTAAACCGATGCGCAGGATTACGGACCAGGCAAAGCGAATTTCAAACGGCGACTACTCTACCATTCCGATGAAAAATTGCGCAGAAGATAGCGGATATTATGAAATAGTCGAGCTTAACAGGGCTTTCGCGGCTATGAACGAAAATATAGAAAACTATACCGAAAATCTTTTGGACAAGAATAGAGAAATAAGCACGATCCTAGAAGCAATAGACGAGGGCCTTATGATTTTGGACACCGAGGGAAATGTAAATCTAAAATCTAAGGACACGCTGGATATACCGGAGAAAAATTTAAAGCACGGAATAGATGAAGTTAAAGCCTCTCGGCAGTCGATGCAGGAAAAAATCATCGTAAATGGAGAAGTTTACAAAAATGTATATTATCCTATAATGAAGGACGGCGAGGTTTGCAAAATCGTTGTTTCTAACGAATGTATAACCAAAAGCGAACTCATGGAAAAGGAACTGCAGCAAATAGAAAAGATGGCAGGAGTAGGACAGCTTTCGGCGGCAATCGTCCATGAACTTAAAAATATACTGGCGCTTATAAAAGGAGCGGCATACATTTTAGAACTCACAAGCACAGAAGGAAAAGATGAGATTCATAAAATTCAGACGGCTGTAGATGAGGCAGAAGACGTAATTTGGACTCTGCTGGATTTTTCAGGAAAAGATCGTAACGGCAGCGAAATGGTGCACATCGGCACGGTGATAAATCAAATTTTACTGCTGTCGAAAAAAGAGATAATAAGTAAAGGCATTCACGTATCAAAGAAGATTGATAAAGAGTGTTATGTGAATTCAGACAGCCGAGAAGCCATCAAAGTTATATTGCAAAACATTATTTTAAATGCAATCCAAGCCGTTGATTATGATGGCGAAATTGAAGTCTGCTGCCAACAGGACGGTGCTGATGTTATAGTCAAAATAAAAGACAACGGTCCGGGGATCAAGGTAAAACCGACAGAGAAGATCTTTGAACCATTCATGACAACCAAAGAAGACGGCAACGGAATCGGACTTTGGATTACGAAGCGGCTGATGGATTCACTGGAAGGCAATATTAGCATTAACGAAACACCGGAGGGAGAAACAGAATTTGTTATTTCAATTCCGGCTAACAGAGAATGGAGGCACAATGATGACAAAAATATTGCTTGTAGATGACGATAAAGCGTTATTGGAGATATATGAGAAAATTTTTAAGCTGAATGGCTTTGACGTGATTTCATGCGAAAATGGGGAGAAAGCTCTAAACGCATTGGAAACCAATCAAATTTCAGTTGCGATTGCAGATATAATCATGCCCAAAATGAGCGGTATCGAGCTGCTTCGCGAAATCAAGAAACGTTCTCCATACACCGAGGTAATCATGCTTACGGCGGAAGGCTCTATTTCAGGAGCCGTGGAAGCGGTAAAGGACGGCGCCTTTTCTTATTTGGTCAAACCTGCAGACGTGGACGATCTTATTTCAAAGATTAAAAAGGCAGCGGAACTTGCAAATATAAAAAGCGAAAATGAACTTCTAAAGGGCCAGATTGCAACATTATCCGACGGCAGGGAGTTTATCGGAATTTCACAGGCAGCCAATGAACTTAGAGAACGGGCGGAAATTGTAGGCAAGACAGATTCGGCAGTATTGATTACGGGAGAAACCGGCACAGGAAAAGAAGTTTTGGCAAATATGATACATCGGGCCAGTAACCGCGCAAACAAACCTTTTATTTGTGTGAATTGCGGCGCCCTAAACGAAAATCTGATTGAAAGCGAGCTTTTTGGAAGCGAAAAAGGTGCCTATACCGGAGCGGGTACTCAGCGAAAGGGAAGATTCGAAATTGCCAACGGCGGCACAATTTTCTTTGATGAAATCGGAGAGCTTAGTTTGAATATGCAGACGAGGCTTTTGCGAGTTTTGCAAGAAAAGTCCTTTGAGCGGGTAGGCGGTTACGAAACCATAAAAAGTGACTTTCGCTTGATTACTGCCACCAACCGAGATTTGAAACATGAAGTTGCAGAAAATCGTTTTCGTGCAGACTTATATTATCGAATCAATATTATACCGATTGAAATACCGCCACTTCGCGAGCACCGAGAGGATATTCCGCAGTATGTCGATTACTTCTTGACTAAATATAACACAAAATACGGAAAATCATTTGAGGGTTTGCAATCAAGCGCAATGTCGGAACTTAAAAAACGCGACTACCCCGGAAATGTCAGAGAACTTGAAAACATAATTGCAGGAGCGATTGCAATGACAGACTCTGCTGCGATTTTAAGGTTAAAGGATTTGCTTATTTAGCTTTTTGGGTGTATAATTTGGTTTACATACAAAAAGGGGGGATTTTTGATGGTTACCAAAGAACAAATCGACAGAATAAACGAATTGGCGAAGAAAAAGAAAGAAACGGGCCTCACGGCAGAGGAACTCGCGGAGCAGAAAGTCCTTTATCGGGAGTATATCGACGCTTTCAAGGCGAATCTGAAAGCCCAGCTTGACACGATCGAAGTCGTTGATGAAGACAAGGAAGAAGTTAGGAAAATCGAAACTGAGGTCGAAGAGCTTGAAGAAACCTTGGAGGAAAGCGAAGAAAAATTTAATTAAAGTTATTAAAAAAAGTATCATTTAGAGTCGGGATTTTGACAAATTTCTCGGCTCTTTTGTTTTATATTTATATTGAAGTGTATGCCGAGGATTATACTATCGGTGAAAGTGTGAATAATAAATAAGAGGAGGGCTATATGGAGCGAAAGAAAGAAAAGGGCGGAAAGAGACTGCAAGCTACGGCGGTTTTGGCAGCTCTTTTGTGCGTAATTATTTTGTTTTCTGCGGCAAGTGCAAGCAGTGAGGGAATAGTCAGAAGCGTGATTCGCCAGCGGACGGAGGTGATGAACGACTATTTTTCCGGTAACCTGAGCTATAAGGAAGCCTGCCAAATTCTTAGAAGCACCGAAAGCGGCGTGCTGCTGGAAGAAGATATTGAAGCTCTTACGAATTTTTTTGCCACGGATATCGAGGAGGTTTGCGGTTACAAAATAAATAATATTGAAATTAACTATGAGGACGAAGATATTATCTGTGCTTTCGTGTCCATGAACTGGGTGGTGCGAGGTTTGGACGAGCTTTATCGCGGCTCCGGAAAAAAGGAGATCACGGGCAATTACAGTATAATTATAGAAAAAGAGGATAGCACATACAGGTTAGCACAGTTTTCGTGAAATTCCCCCTAAATCACGGCAAAACCGCCGACTTTTTTGCAAAAAGGTGTTTATTTTCTGCGATTTTTTGGTATAATGTTTTAGTAAAAACGAACGGTTCTGAGTGACTGATTTTTTAATATACATACAAGTTCAAAGGAGCGATAATATATGAGAAATGTTTATCTCGACTACTCCGCGACCACGCCGGTCAAAGAAGAAGTTTTAAAAGAAATGATACCTTATTTTACGGAAAAGTTCGGCAATCCATCTAGCCTTTATGACAAGGGGCTTGAAGCCAAGGAGGCTGTGAACCATGCAAGAGAACAGGTTGCTGCTCTGATTAATGCAGATCCAAAGGAAATATATTTTACCGCAGGGGGAACAGAATCCGATAACTGGTCGCTTATGGGCGTGGCGGACAAGCTAAAAGATAAAGGAAATCATATCATTACCACAAAGATCGAGCATCACGCAATTTTGCACACCTGCGATTTCCTGGAAAAACACGGCTACGAAGTTACTTACCTTGACATAGATAAGGACGGCAGAATCAGCCTTGAGCAGCTGGAAAACGCCATTACGGACAAGACTATCCTTATCAGCGTTATGATGGTAAACAACGAAATCGGAACGGTTCAGCCTATCAAAGAAATCGGCAAGATCGCAAAAGCCCATAAGATTATTTTCCACACCGATGCGGTTCAGGCTTTGGGAAACGTGCCTATCGATGTAAAGGATATGGAAATTGATTTGATGTCAATGTCTTCACACAAAATTTACGGACCGAAAGGCGAGGGGGCTCTTTTCATGAGAAAGGGCTTGCGCATTTCAAACTTTATCCACGGCGGCGCTCAGGAAAGTAGCAAGAGAGCCGGCACTGAGAACCTTACGGGCATCGTTGGCTTCGGCAAGGCGGCGGAGCTTGCAAAGACAAATTTTGAAAGCCATGTTAAGCATTGCAGCGAGCTTAGAAACTATTTGGTGGAAAGGATCCTCAAGGAAATTCCGGACACGCAGCTCAACGGAACCATGGAAGGAAGACATCCGGGAAACGCGAACATCACTTTTAAATATATCGAGGGAGAATCGATTCTTTTGCTTTTAAACCAGTTTGGGATCAGCGTTTCCACAGGTTCAGCCTGCTCCTCCGCATCTCTTGAGCCATCCCACGTTTTGACGGCGCTAGGGATTCCGGTGGAGATGATTCACGGAACCGTGAGATTTACCGTAGGAGACTTCACGACGAAGGAAGACATCGATTATGTAGTTGATAATCTGAAAACAATTGTAGAAAAATTAAGGGCATTATCCCCGATTAACGCAGAGAAAGGTTGGTAGAAATATGGCATTATATAACGATACGGTAATGGAGCATTTCCTCAATCCGAAGAATGTAGGTGAGATGGAAAACCCGGACGGAAAAGGAATCTATGGAAGCCCGGTTTGCGGCGACATGATGCAGATTGAAATCAAGGTTGACGAAAACGACATTATTACGGACGCGAAATTCAAGACATTCGGATGCGGTTCGGCGATTGCCTCCTCCAGCATGGCGACATCGATGATTATCGGCAAATCAGTAGAAGAAGCCTTGAAACTTACAAATAAAGAGATTATAGACGAACTTGGAGGACTTCCGGCAGTCAAGGTTCACTGCTCGGTTCTTGCAGATAAAGCGATAAAAAATGCGATTTACGACTATGCGATGAAAAACGGCAAAAAGTACGAGGCACTCGAGGGCTACGACCCGAACGCCGATGATGATGAGGACGAACATGGAGCTGGACAGGAATAAAGTATTACTGGGATTAAGCGGCGGAGTCGATAGCGCTACCGCCGCTTTATTGTTAAAAGAAAAAGGATTTGCCGTCACGGGATATTATTTCGATGTGGCGGGAAACAACGAAAAGGGAAAGCGCGAAGCTGCGGCGGTGGCGGAGCAGCTTGGCATCGACTTTATATACGAGGATGTGTCCGCTGACTTCGGAAAAATCGTCATCGGCAATTTTATCGATGAGTATCTTCACGGAAGAACTCCAAACCCTTGCGTTATGTGCAACCCCAATGTAAAGTTCAAGCGCCTTATAGCCCACGCGAACGAGATCGGAGCCTATTACATCGCCACAGGGCACTATTGCCGCATATTCCACGATGATACAGAGGATAAATTTTATATAAGACGGGCAGTTAGCGAAAAAAAAGATCAGTCCTATATGCTGTATCGCCTGGGCCAGGAGGTTCTAAGCCGTTTGATTTTCCCTTTGGGAGAGTTTGAAAGCAAGGATGTAACCAGAAACCTTGCCCGGGAAAACAGCCTCCAAAACGCCGAAAAAAAAGATAGCCAGGAAATTTGTTTCATAAGTCCGACGGATAACTACGCAGAATATATCAAACGTGCGGGATTTTCTTCGGCGCCGGGAGATTTTATCGACAAAAATGGCAAAGTCCTCGGAAGGCATCAGGGAATCCTCAGCTATACCATCGGGCAGCGAAAGGGCCTTGGCATCGCCCTTGGAAAGCCTGCTTTTGTTACAAAAATCGACTACGAAAAAAATACCGTTACCCTTGGAAGCAACGAGGATTTGTTTAACAGAGAAGTCATATCCGAGGACAATGTGTTCGCGGCATATCCTGCGGAAACCTACGACGGAAAAAAAGTTTTGGCAAAGGTGAGATATTCGGCGGTTCCGACGGAAGCGGTCATAAAAGTTGACGGCAAGCGGATTGTTACGGAATTTAAGGACGCGCAAAGGGCTGCAACTCCCGGTCAGTCGGTGGTTTTTTACGATGAGGACAGGGTAATCGGCGGCGGATTTATCGAAAAATAAGCGAATTTCGGAAAAATTCGGTGCCGAAAGCATAATTTCATAGAAAAATGCAGAAAAGTCTATGGTATACATGGACTTTTTGCACTAAATATGATACAATAAATCATTAAGTTTTTTTGTTAAAAACTACAAATTTGGCACTACATTGTATACATTTTTTCAGGAGGAATTTTATATATGGAAAAGTTAGGATTAAACGAAATACGTTCGAGATTTCTCAAATTTTATGAAAGCAAAGACCATTATGTTGGCAAATCCGCAAGTCTTATTCCGAGAAATGATAAGTCAATTCTTATCATAAACTCCGGAATGGCGCCGCTGAAAGCATATTTTGCGGGAACCGAAACCCCGCCGAAAAAGAGGATGTGCACCTGCCAGAAGTGTATCAGAACAGGTGATATCGACAATGTAGGTCACACCGCAAGACATGGCACTTTCTTTGAAATGCTTGGAAACTTCAGCTTTGGCGACTATTTCAAGAAAGAATCCCTTAGCTGGGGTATTGAGTTTCTGACCCAGCACCTTGGATTTACCATGGACAGGCTTTGGGCTACGGTTTATCTTGATGACGAAGAAGCTATCGGAATTTGGAAATCCGTAGGAATGAATCCGGATCATATTGTAAGGCTCGGCAAGGAAGACAACTTCTGGGAAATCGGCCTGGGGCCTTGCGGGCCGGACTCGGAAATATTCTATGACAGAGGCGAAGAATTTGGCTGCGGAAGTCCTGACTGCAAACCGGGCTGCGACTGCGACAGATTCATTGAAATCTGGAACCATGTTTTCACCCAGTTCAGCAAAGAGGAAGACGGTTCCTATTCAAACCTTGCTCATCCTAATATAGATACCGGCATGGGGCTTGAAAGAATGGCCTGCGTTATGCAGGGCACAGACTCCATCTTTGATGTGGATACGATTAAGCACATCTTAGAGGGCGTAGTGGAAAAATCCGGCGTTACTTATCACGATGGCGCGGAGCCTACGGACGTTTCCATTAGGATCATCACTGACCATCTGAGAGCCATGACCTTTATGATTGCCGATGGTATCATGCCGTCAAACGAGGGCAGGGGCTATGTTCTCAGGAGACTCCTCAGAAGAGCCGCTCGCCACGGAAAGCTGCTGGGAATTAAAGGAACATTCCTTGTTGAACTTTCAAACAGAGTCATCGAAGTTTCAGGGGAAGCCTATCCTGAACTTGTGGAAAAGAAAGACTATATTCAGAAAATCATACAGGTAGAAGAAGATAATTTCGCCGCAACCATAGATAAGGGCGAAGAGATTATCGCAGATTACATTGCCGAGCTGAAAAAAGAGGGGAAAACCGTTCTGGACGGAGCAAGAGCCTTCAAGCTCTATGATACTTTTGGCTTCCCGCTTGAACTTACGGAAGAAATCCTTGCGGAAAACGGCTTTACCGCTGACGAAGAAGGCTTCAAGGCTCGTATGCAGGCTCAAAAGGAGCTCGCCCGCAAGAACAGAAAATCAAATGAGGACGAAGGCTGGGACAAGAACGAGCTGGAACTTAACGTTGAAAAGACGGTATTTACCGGATACGATACCTTGCTCGATACAGGCAAGGTTCTGGCAATTATCAGCGAGGGCAAGATTGCTGACTCCGTAGGCGAGGGAAGCAAGGCTGTCATTATTCTTGATAAAACTCCGTTCTACGCAGAGGGTGGCGGACAGGTTTGCGATAAAGGATTTATGTCAACTGTCGTCGAGGCTGATGAAGAAAAGATTTTTGACGCCGAAGTTCTCAAAGTTGAAAAGAAAGACGGCGTGTTCTATCATACGGTTCAGGTGCTTTCAAATGAAATCAAGACAGGGGACGAAGTTCTCCTTGCCGTTGATCCGGAAAAGAGACACTCTGCCGAAAGAAACCACACGGCTACGCACCTTTTGCAGAAGGCGCTGCGCGAAGTAGTGGGAACCCATGTTGAGCAGGCAGGCTCCATGGTAAACGAAAACATTCTTCGTTTTGACTTTTCGCACTTTGAGGCTGTAACGCCGGCTCAGCTCGCAGAAATTGAGGCCCGGGTAAACGAGGTCATCAATAACTTCATGCCTGTTTCTGTGGCCGAAATGTCCATGGAAGACGCCCAAAAAACAGGTGCCATGGCCCTTTTCGGAGAGAAATATGGTGCAACCGTTCGCGTCGTAAACGCGGGGGATTGGTCCATCGAGCTTTGCGGCGGAACCCATGTAAAAAATACCGGCGAAATTGGTGCTTTCAAGATTCTTTCCGAGGGAGGTGTTGCCTCCGGTGTAAGGCGTATCGAGGCAGTTACGGGAACCGGAGTCCTTACCGCAGCAAAGAGCGCAGAAGAAACCATCGCAAATGTCTGCGAAACGCTTAAATGCAACAAAAATGCTCTTGCAGACAAGGCGAAGTCCATGTCCGAGGAGCTTAAAGCCCTCAAAAAAGAAGTCGAAGAACTGAAAAAAGCCGCTATGGGCGGAGAAGTTGATACCCTGGTGGCGGAAGCGAAGGATATAAACGGCATCAAACTTGTAACCAAGGAGTTCAAGGATTACAATATAAATGATTTGAGATCTCTCTCCGACGACATTAAAGCATCCTATAAGGGAATCGTTATGGTATTTGCCACGGTAAACGGCGAAAAGGTTACATTCCTCGTATCAATTACCGACGACCTGCTTGAAAAAGGTCTTCACGCAGGAAATATGATCAAGCAGATTGCGGCAGCCTGTGGCGGCGGTGGCGGCGGCAAAGCTGACATGGCTCAGGCAGGAGCAAAGGACGCTTCAAAAATAAATGATGCATTTGCGGTTGCAGAATCCCTAATAAAATAGTATAATTTCTTCATAGAGAGTATACGGTGTATACAAACCTGAGAAGTTAATGTATTGGTAATCACGGAATAGGGGGCATTTCAATGGAAAAGAATACAATCATGTTTGATTCCTTCAAAATGCAGAAAACAAACAAACAAATTATCGAAGAAGTTTATCGTGCGCTTGAGGAAAAAGATTATAACCCAATCGACCAGTTGGTTGGCTATCTTATATCAGGCGATCCTTCGTATATTACAAGTTACAACAATGCCAGAACGATGATTAAAAGCGTAGACAGAGACGAGCTTATAGCCGAAATGCTTTGCGAATACGTGGAAATTGATAAATAAGGAGATGTAAGCGGGCGCAGTGCCCGCTTATTCTTTGTGAAAACAAAAACAACTTTAAAGCGAAAGGAAATTTTAATATGAGAAAAATCGCGTTGGACGTTGGCGACAAAACCGTAGGAATTGCGGTTTCCGATCCCCTTAATATTACTGCGCAAGGCATTATGACCTTGGAAAGGGTAGGGATTCGTAAAGATACCGGAAAAATACTTGATTTGGTAAAGGAATATGACTGTGATACCATAGTTATAGGTCTAAACAAGAATTTGGACGGCTCCGACAGTATCCAAACCGAAAAGGTTTACGAGTTTCGGACAATGCTCGAAAATAAGATGCGCTCAACAGGCATGAAAGGCATAGATGTCGTTTGGCAGGACGAGAGATTCACAACCGTTATTGCCGAGCGAGTTTTGATCGAAGCCGACGTGAAACGAAAGGACAGAAAAAAAGTGATAGACAAGCAGGCTGCGGTTGTCATACTCCAAAGCTACTTGGACGGCCTGAAAAGATAATTTTTCATATAAAACGAAAGATATGAGGAAAAAAATTAAAATGAAAGAATTTTTAGCGAGAAAAGACATTGTAATTTCCGTAAAACGTTATGGAATCGACGCTCTTGGCGCAATGGCACAGGGTTTATTTTGCACATTGCTTATCGGAACTATCATTAATACCCTTGGGACGCAGCTTAATATCGCCGCACTTACGATGACGGTAGTCACTATAAACGAAGTTCCCTATACCATTGGCGGGCTTGCCTCTGCCATGTGCGGCCCGGGAATGGCGGTAGCAATAGGCTATGCCCTTAACTGTCCGCCGCTGGTGCTGTTTTCACTGATTTCCGTGGGATTTGCGTCCAACGCTCTGGGCGGGGCAGGAGGGCCTCTTGCGGTGCTGTTCGTGGCAATCATCGCCTCGGAAGTCGGCAAAGCCGTATCGAAAGAAACCAAAATCGATATTCTGGTAACGCCTCTGGTTACGATTGGCGTAGGCGTTGCGCTGTCCGCATGGTGGGCGCCGGCACTGGGAGCTGCTGCCATGAAAGTAGGAAGCCTTATAATGTGGGCAACGGAGCTTCAGCCGTTCCTCATGGGAATCCTTGTTTCTGTCATCGTAGGCGTCGCTCTTACGCTTCCGATTTCGTCAGCGGCAATATGCGCGGCGCTTCAGTTAACCGGTCTTGCCGGGGGAGCCGCGGTGGCAGGCTGCTGCGCTCAAATGGTAGGCTTTGCTGTAATGTCTTTCAAAGAAAACCGGTGGGGCGGAATAATCTCTCAAGGTCTTGGAACTTCCATGCTCCAGATGGGTAATATCGTAAGGAACCCTCGGATTTGGATAGCACCGACCCTTACATCTGCCATTACAGGCCCGATTGCAACCTGTATTTTCAAGATGGAAATGAACGGTCCTGCGATTTCTTCCGGAATGGGAACCTGCGGTCTTGTTGGCCCGATAGGAGTTTATACCGGTTGGGTAGACGAAATTAGTGCCGGCGTAAGAACTGCCATAACAAGCACAGACTGGATAGGGCTTGCGCTGATTGCGATTATTTTACCGGCAGTTTTGTGTCCGCTTATAAATATGTTCTTCAGAAAAATCGGTTGGGTAAAGGACGGCGATTTGACACTGGCACAATAAAAAGCCCCACGCGAATATTTATTTTGTTTGCGGGGCATCGACTTGTACGATGCAAATTTGTTCGCGTGGGCTTTAGCTGAATGTAGCCAGAAAACAGCCACGTATAGCCCATGGGGATAGAGACGGAAAGGCAAAAAGAGGAGCAACTATTCCTAAAATCATAATTTTCGGAATAGTTGCCTGCATATTTAGATAAAAGGCTATATTTACCTATATGTTCAAAGATTTCTACCGACTGCAATTTCCGTGCAATCCTACGATTTTCGGCAATTTTATGACTTCTTCCTGTCTTATATTACGATTCTCAGCTGCCTATCAGGAAATCCAAAACATTCATACCCGTCGATGTTTTCGCTCTGTAGAGTTCCGTATATCCGCAATCTGCGCAGCTTATCGTTATGAACTTTTTATTCTGTATGTCGAATACCTTGGCTAAGTTTCCGCCTGTCGCCTGAAATTGATCGTCTACATAACTTTTGCATCCGCATTTAGGACAAACATATTGTTTCGTCTCCATATGTATCTTCTCCCTCCGCAATTTTATTCATTTACAAATGATGATATACATATATGATAGCACATCTGAAAACCTAAAGCAAGTGAAAGCAAGCATTTGCAAGGGTTTGTCCATTGTGACAAGCTATGCTCATTATCGCCGGAATGCTAAGGCTCTATTTTGCTTTTTAAGCGACTTTTTAGCCTTGCTTGAGGGTTTATACCTCCTGATTCAGCTTGGTTTCCGCACAAACGATTCTATAACCACAAAGCACCGCGAGGAATGCAGAAATATAAAACAATGATAAAAGGTGTCTGAGAAACGGCAAATATATGGAGGCTTGCCGTTTCTCATCTATAGTTAATTGTAAATTGGGATCTGAATAGTCATGCCGGCATATAGCTCCGACGCCGATATGTCGTTAACTTTGCAGAGTTTGTAAACGGCTTCTCTGGTATCCATATCCTGTGGCATATAATTTTCGGCTATTGACCACAAAGTGTCGCCGGATACGATTTGAACATCCATATAGTCGGTTCTGGTTAAACTTGCGGCCGTATTGAAGCCCAACGCAAAATTAACCGCCGTAGTCAAAATAACGATTGTTAAAACCACAAATACCGTAAATCTGAATTTATTTACTACCTTATAACTTCTACTCATATGTCAACGCCCCTTTCAAAACATTTGTTCTTTTCTTCAATATAGCAGAATAAATGTTCGTTGTCAAGGCTTTTTAAACAAATGTTCGCAAAAGAATCAAAAATTTTTTCGGCTACTTTTTAATCTTATTATAAAATTTATCCAAAAATACATTGATTCGCTTTCTGAAAATAATGCAAAGACCGCAGGCAATCACCGCAAGACCGAGCAAAATTCCAACCCCCGCATACTCGCCGCTTTCTGCCATCGTGCCGATAAGCAGGCAGCCGACCATGCCCGGCAGTCTCCCCACCGACGCCAGCAAAATAAAGGGTTTGAATCGCATTTCAGAGGCTCCGGCGGCATAGCTTAGCATATCTTTTGGGATTCCCGGTATCAGATAAAGAAAGAAGATAAGAGTATAGGCTCTCTTTGAATTGAGCCGCTGGATATAATATGACATCTTTTTTTCGCCAAAGAATATGTGCAGAAAATCGCGCCCAAGAAGCCTTGCCAGCATAAAGGACAGTCCCGTGCCGAGGACTGCGCCCGTCATGGCGTACAGCAAAGCGCGCCAAAATCCGAAAAGATATCCCGCCGCAACCTGAAAAACCTGCCCCGGAATTACGCTTATCACAATTTGGACTATTTGAAAAGCAATATAAATCAGCGCCGACTCGCTCTTATAACTATCGAGAAATTCGACGATTTTGTCAATATCTCTGAAGCCCCTCAGCCAGTCAAGCTTGAAAAAATAAAGATACAGCGGGATCCCTGCCACAATCAAAGCCAGCAGCGAGATTTTTATAATTGAAAGAATAAGCCTTGCCCGCTGATTTTTTTCAGTAGTCTTTAGATTTTCAAGTCCTGCGCTGAGTTCCTGTTTTCGCGCTTCTTTTTTGCATTTTTGTTTCTCTTTATCCATTTACCCCTGATTGCCCCCTCGGAGTTTATAATTCAACTAAGCCTTTCTTATGCAGAGTGTCGATCGCCTTGATTACCCCGAACTTGGAATGTTCGTAGGTAAGCCCGCCTTGGAAATATGCTATATAAGGCTCACGCATCGGCCCGTCTGCGGAAAGCTCGATTGTAGATCCTTGCACGAAGGCGCCCGCAGCCATGATGACCTGATCTTCGTAGCCCGGCATATCCCCCGGAATCGGCATTGCAAAGCTGTCAACAGGAGCCGCCGCCTGGATCCCCTCGCAAAAGGCAATCATCTTATCCTGCGCATTGAATTTTATGGACTGGACTATGTCTGAGCGATTTTCCGCAGTCTTTGGAGAAACCTCGAATCCCAGCTTTTCAAAAGCTCTGCCGCAGAGTATCGCGCCTTTAAGCGCCGCGTTTGCAGCACGCGGAGCCATGAAAAATCCTTGCAGCATCGTCCGGGTCTGGCCGTAAGTAAGACCGCACTCCCCTCCTATTCCGGGGCATGTCATGCGATACTGAATCCGATCGATCAAATCCTGTCTTCCGGCAATATATGCGCCGCTAAGCACTATGCCGCCGCCGGGATTTTTTATCAGAGAAGCAGCCATAACGTCTGCCCCCACATCCGTAGGCTCTTTCGTATCGAGAAATTCTCCGTAGGAATTGTCCACCATCTTGATTATATTGGGGTTTGCCGCCTCAATTTCGCGCATGAGCCTTTCGATTTCGTCCATGGTAATGGCTTTTCTCCAGGAATATCCCGTGGCGCGTTGGGCGGTTATCATCTTGGTCTTATCGGTGATTGCAGCCTTTACGCCCTCAATATCTATGGAGCCGTCAGGGAGCAAATCCACCTGTTTGAAGGTAACCCCATAGTCGCGAAGTGAGCCATTTCCCGGCGTGTAATTCGTAAGCCCGATTACCGTCTGTAATGTATCATAAGGTTCACCCGTAGCATAAATCAGCTCGTCTCCGGGACGCAAAATCCCAAGAAGCGTCGTCGCAATGGCGTGGGTTCCGTTCACAAAGGTAGTCCTAACCAGCGCCGCATCGGTATGAAATACGTCCGCAAATACCGCCTCGATAGCGTCTCTGCCCGCATCATCGTAGCCGTAGCCTGTTTTCCAGCCGAAGTGCATATCCCGAATCCTGTTCTTTTGGAAAGCCGCCAAAACCTTGTACTGGTTATAAGCCATAATATCGTCAAGCCGCGCAAATTCCCTGGAAACATCGTTTTCGGAATCCTGAACGATTTTTGTAACCTTTGGATCTATATTAAAGGTTTCCGTCAAAAATTGAGCTGTTTTTTCGTATTGCATATTATTTTTCTGTCCTTTCTATTTCCCATTCCATGCCCTTGACAAGGTCACGCTTTACATTGACCCTTTGGCGCGCATAAAGCTGCGTGGTTGTAACCTGCTCGTGGTCGAGAAGCGCCGCTACATCAAAAATCGAATTCCCCCGTCCTATCAGGCTTGTGGCAGCGGTGGCACGCAGCTTGTGAGGGCTGTATCCCGCCCGCCTGCTGGTGCTGAGGGCGATGGATGTGTATTTTTTTACGAGCTGCCGTATCTGACGATCCGTCATGCGTTTTCCCTGCAGCGACAGGAAAAGCGCGTCTTTGCTTTCCTCAGACAAATCCGCACCGGAGGGCCTTTCGTTATCTATATAGTCGCTAAGCACAGCGGTAACCGACTTGTTCAGCGGCATCACCGACTCCTTGCCACGCTTTCTGTAAACGATAAATTCTCCACGCTTAAAATTAAATGAGGAAATATTCAGCTGCTGAAGTTCCGACAGCCTCAAACCATATGTCAGAAATATAATGAGTATCGCCTTGTCACGCTTTTTGGTCTTTTGCCAGTAGCTGAGTTCGTGGTCCGTAAGCCCTGCCCCTGTGGAAACCGCGTCCAGCATGAGCATAACTTCGTCATCTTGCAAAGCCTTGATCTCCCGTTCTCCCGGCTTTGGAACGCGTATAGGGTCAAATCCGTCCGTTATATTTTTTGAAAGCAGACCGTCCCGATAAAGCTGTTTGAACATCACAGAGAGCGACGACTTCTTGCGGGCAAGGGATTTGTTGGAATTTTCGTACATATATATGCTGTCATCCGTTTCCACCTTGTACCTGCGGCAATATTCGATAAACATATTTACGTCCACCGCCTGCACTTCATCAAGCTCCGCGAGCTTTATTTTGTCCGTAGTTTCCGCCTTCGTCAAGTCTGTTTCCTCGATCAGATAGTTCATAAAGAACAAGAGGTCGTGAAGATAAGCGAGCCTTGTGGCGGGCAAAACATTTCCTTTCAGATAAGAAAAATATCCCCGCATAAATTTGGGAAGCGCATTTTCAATCTTCTCACATTCCAGGAAAATGTCATTTTCTTTCTTTATTATGTTGTCCGGCCTGTCACTTTTGTTGTGAATTTTTATCTCTTTCTGAGCCATGTCAAAATATCCTCGATCGCTTCATCATCGCCTTGATAATCGCTGATGTTAAACCATTTCATGTCCTCGTAGCGCCGAAACCACGTAAGCTGGCGTTTTGCCAAATGGCGGCTGTTTTGCTTGATAAGCCTAGTAGCCTCATCGCGGTCATAAAGCCCGTCAAAAAAGCCGATAATCTCCTTGTAGCCGATCCCTTTCATGGAAATATCCTCCTCGGCAAGTCCCATTTCCAGCAAATTTTCGACTTCCTTAAACAGTCCTTCTTCTACCATCAGATCAACTCGCAAGTTAATTCTATCATACAGCTCATCTCGGTTTCTCGTCAGCCCAATCAGAACCGCATCATAATCTGTGCATCTTTTGCTGCAGTTCGTAAAGTCTGTAATCTTATTCCCTGCAGCAGCCGCTTCGAGAGCGCGGATGACCTTCTTGATATTATTCGGATGTATGCGGTTTGCCGCTTCCGGATCAAGCTCCCGAAGTTTTCCGTAGATGTACTCAGGCCCGAAAAGCTCCGCTTCCTTTTCAAGGGTTTCCCGAAGCTCGTCATTTTTCTGTGCGTTGCCAAAATCCATATCGTATAGCAAAGAATTGAGATAAAGTCCCGTTCCTCCGCTTACTATGGGAGTTTTTCCGCGGGAAAAAATATCTGCAATGGCGTCTTTAGCCATTTTCTCGTATTTTGCCACCGAAAAAGGCTCTTTCGGGTCGATTTCGTCCACCAGATGATGAACAGCCTCGGCACGTTCTTTTGCGGTGGGCTTTGCGCTTCCGATATCCATGTATTTGTAGAGCTGCATGGAGTCGCAGGAAACGATTTCTCCGTCAAAAGCCTTTGCGGCGGCTATTGCGTATTTAGTTTTTCCAACGGCCGTAGGCCCTGCAATTACAATGATTTCTCCCATTTATACTCTTCTCTTTTCGCTATTTTCTTCTTATATTTTTTACTATGCTCGCGTCTGTTGCCTAAATTTATACTTACACTCGTTTGAACATTTTTTCGATTTCGTATCTCGTGAGCTTGATGAACGTAGGTCTTCCGTGTGGGCAGCTGAACGGATTGACGCATTTTGCAAGTTCATTGATG
>CAVKSD010000031.1:11233-17581 GCA_963658905.1 Bacteroidaceae bacterium | reverse complement strand
CTGTGTATGTAAACGGCACATACTTATGGATTGCCTTTGCGAATGCGCCGGATATCTCGATAGGATAAGTTCCTGCCGAGCCTGCCAGCTGCAACACCATAAATACAAGCATGATAAAGCTCCCGACTTTTCCAAGCAATACATTGAAGAAATACATTATTGTCATAAAACAGATTGCCGTAATAACTGTGATAAGTATTGTATCTCTCGCCCGAACAGGATTAAATCCATCTATAATGCATAGCGCAAAATATAACACCAGCGCCATTATGATTGCCGTCGGATAAAGGATAACAGCCTTGCTCATAAACCATGCAAATCCGTTTTTTAATTTATTGTGGTATTTTACCAAAGGATACATCAAGCAAAACGCAAGGCAGCCAACCCACAGTCCCACTGACATCATGTAAGCGGCCATCGCATGACCGTTATTTTCTACTGTTGTAATCTGCGTTTCTTCAACCGTGAGAGGATTAACAAACATATCGATATTAGAATCCTTTGCCGTATTTTGTGATATCCTGTCAGCACCGTCGTTTAATGAACTGTTCAAAGCAGATATTCCATCGGTAGCAGCAGTAAGCCCGTCCTGCAAATCCTTCGAGGCGTCGGCTAATGCCGTCTCACCGTCTGCCATCTTTGAGGCTCCGTCTGCCACCTGCGCCATACCGGTTTTTAGTTCGGTGCCTTTGTCAACAAGCCGGAGGCTTGCCGACTGAAGCTTTAAAGCTCCGCCAAGTATGCCATCTGCGCCGCTAACTCCGTCGCTGAGATTTTTGATGCCATCATCAAGATTTGTCATTCCTTCAATGATTCCCATCTGTCCGGTTTCGTCCACTGTATTTCCTAACCCTGCCTGCACGTTCTGCATACCCAAAAGAAGTGAATCCATCGCCTTTGATGATGCCGGCAGCAACCTGTCCGATGCTTCAGCTATCTGAGCAACAGAAGCCTGTAATATGTCTACCTGACTTGATATATCAGACTGTGCAAGGGCCTCTAGCGCAGTGCCTGTGTTCTGTATATTTTTGCCTGCTTCCTTTGTGCCATCGGCAGCGTTTACAATATTGTCATAGGCTGTATTTGCTCCGGGCTGATTATCAGGATCGTACATATAAGACATTGCCTGCGCTATCTGCTTTCTTTGTTCATCGGTCAGGTCAGGGCTCTGAGAAAGCCCTGCCAAAATCCGGTATGCTGTTATTACGTTTTCGGCTCCGGCACCAAGGTTTGATGCCACGTTATTTAACGAATTTCCCGATTTCTGCAAATCCGCTCCGGCAGCTTCTCCTGCCAGCTTTAGATTGGTCACGTCAATTCCTTTGACTGCCGCATTCAGCTTTCGGATGTTATCATTCAGCAAAAGCAACGAACCGGACGCCATGTTAATCTGCGCCACATTTTCGGTTGTAAGACTGTTATCTATCTGCCTCTTCATCAGATTTGCGCCGGATAGCAGTGCATTGCTGCCTGACCGAAGCCTGCTGATTCCGTCTGCAGCCTCACCGATTCCGCCCACCAAAGCATTTATTCCGCCGTCTAATTGTCCAATACCATCAACGTAATTGCTTACGCCGGTCTGTAGATTTTCGCTGCCACTGTGCAAAATTCTTCCCGAATCTGCCATTACACTAAGGTTATATGAGATAAGACCCGCTCCGTCGTTTAGTGAGTTCATGCCCTCCAATAGCTTTTCTGTACCTTCCGATGCCTGAGCCAAGCCGTCTCCCAGTTCTGTAATGCTTGCAAAAACAGACTTTGTATAGGTTGTTGTGACTTCTGATATAATGTTCGCTTTGATTTCCTTTATTGCGCTTTCGCTTAATTTGCCGGAAATGTAGTTATACCCCGGATTGGTTGCGTATTGAAGCTGCATCTTCTTCGGGTTCTTATCCATCATAGATGTTGCGTTTTTTGAAAAATCCTGCGGAATAGTTATTACCATGTAATAATCACCTTTTTTCAAACCTTCCTGTGCTTTTTTCTCGTCTGCAATATTGAAATTCATTGCATTGTTATCTTTTAATGATGCCTGAAGATCATCCCCAAGCGCAAGGCTCTTTCCGTCATACTTTACCGGAACATCTTTGTTGACAACTGCTACCGGCAGCCTGCCGATTTGGCCATAGGGATCCCACATTGAATTTAAAAACATTCCCGCATATATAGCCGGAATCAGCAATATCACCATCATCACAAATAGCAGCAGTTTATTCTTAAATAAATATGTAAGCTCCTGTTTTATCATTCCCCTCTGAATGTCTCCTTTCGTTTTCTGGATTTACTATACGAAATGCAGCTAAACAGGAAGTAGACATTTTCTAAATAGTTTCTAAACAATTTTTTGTAAAAAGGTGCTTTTGGCGTTATTCCGGAAATATCGCATAACGATATTTCCTACATAGTTTGATAATAACTACTCTCACTTTGTGTCTGAGCCATGCCCGGCACACGCAAAAACGCCGGAGTATGTTTCCGGCGTTGTGTATATTTGCGATATTTATTTGTTATGGCGCGTATCAGGTGCGCAGAGCCCTTATTTCATGAACATTCTTATCAGCTTGGCTGTCACCATGCTATATGGTTGGTACCTTATCGGCAGGTCGATCCGGTTATATGTCCGGAGCACGCCCTTTTGGTGGGAAAAAGTCTCGAAGCTCTTTTTTCCGTGGTATGCGCCCATTCCGCTGTTTCCAACTCCTCCGAAAGGCAGATTCGGATTGGAAATGTGCATGATCGTATCGTTTATGCAGCCTCCCCCGAAGCTGACTCTCTGCATAAAATATCTTGCAGTCTTCTTGTTATCCGTAAAGATATACAGCGCCAGCGGTTTTTCACCCTGCTTGATAAAATCCTCCGCATCTTTCATGCTGCCCACGGTTATAACCGGAAGCAGCGGCCCGAAGATTTCCTCCTGCATCACGGCATCCTCTCGGGTGACATCGTCCATCACCGTCGGCTCGATTTTGAGCCTCTCATGGTCGGACTTTCCGCCGAAAACGACTTTTTCGGGGTCTATAAGTCCCAATATTCTGTTAAAATGCTTTTCGTTTATGATCTTGCCATAATCCCTTGCGATGAGCGGGTTTTCGGAATACATGACCGCAATCTGCTTATAAAGTTCTTTGAGGAATTTTTCCTTTATATCGCGGTGGATCAATAGGTAGTCCGGCGCAACGCAGGTCTGACCGCAATTCAGATATTTCCCGAAAGCAATTCTGCGAGCCGCCCGCTTTATGTTGCAATTTTTGTCCACGATGCAAGGGCTTTTGCCTCCAAGCTCCAGCGTAACCGGAGTGAGATGGCGAGAGGCTTTTTCCATAACCTGCCTTCCTACGGCAACGCCGCCGGTAAAGAATATATAATCGAAGCGCTGGTCAAGAAGCGCCTGATTTTCGGCTCTTCCTCCTTCGATGACTGCAACATATTCCGGGTCAAAGACTTCGCTTATCAGCTCTTTGATAACCATGGATGTGGCAGGAGAATATGCCGATGGCTTCAGCACCGCGCAGTTTCCCGCGGCAATGGCTCCCGCAAGGGGCTGAATGCACAGCAGGAATGGATAATTCCAAGGAGACATGATGAGAACGCAGCCGTAAGGCTCGCTTAATATCTCGCTTTTCGCATGGAAAGTCACAAGAGGCGAAGGCTTTCTCTTCGGTGCGGCTAGCCGCTCCACATGAGAAATCATATATGAAATTTCTTCGAGAGCAAGTCCGATTTCGCACATATAGCCCTCTTGCTCCGATTTTCCAAGGTCAGCATAAAGCGCCGCCGAGATTCTCTTTTCGTTTTTGACAACGGCTCTGCGGAGCTTCTTTAGCATTTCTTTCCTATATTTAATATCAAAAGTTTTTCCGCCTGCAAAAAACTCTCTCTGGCGGCTCATGATCTCATTTATCCCCATTCTTTCATCTCCCTCTGACTCGCGTGCGTCACTTAACATCACTTGCGTATGTTATTTCATCGCGCTTGCGCTTTCGCTTCATATTTTTATTGTAGCACAAGCGGCCGCATTTTGCCACCGAAAGCCGAAAAAACATCCTAATGCCGAAGCCGAAAATTCACCCACCGAAGTCGAAGTCGAAAAAACACCCTTGACAAAGGGCAAAGTTTGCGGTATTATGTTGTTACATTTCATCGAGTTAAAGCGTTAACTCATTAAAGAGTAAAGGGAGGAATTGAAAATTATGAAAATTATGAAAACTATCAAACTCAAAAAACTTACTGTATTTATGCTAATTCTTGTGCTTTCCATGACCGCTGTGGTTCTCACCGGCTGCGGCGATTCCGGCGATTCCGGGACTGCGGACGCCGAGAAAGAAACCATCGTAGTAGGTCTTGATGACACCTTTGCTCCTATGGGCTTCAGAGACGATCAGGGCGAGCTTGTGGGCTTTGATATCGACCTTGCCAACGCCGTGGGAGAAGAGATGGGCATGAACGTTGAATTTAAGCCGATCGACTGGAACGCAAAGGAAACTGAGCTCAAGGCAGGAACCATCGACTGCGTATGGAACGGAATGTCCATCACTCCTGAAAGGCAGGAAAACATGGCGCTTTCCAACAAATATCTCAACAACAAGATCGTCATCATGGCAAAGGCTGATGCAGACTTCGACGTAACGTGCGCAGAAGACCTTGCGGATCTTAAAATCGGAACCCAGGCCGACTCCTCGGCTCTTGAAATGCTCATGGCAAACGAGGCTTATGACAGCTTCAAGGACAATGTCGACGAATACAAGACCTATGATATCGCAATCATGGACCTCAAAGCAGGCAGAATCGACGTTGTTGTGGTTGACCAGGTTCTTGGGGAATATATGAATAATAACCTTGGCGGTGAAATGAAAGAATGTACATATTCCCTTGGGGACGACTACTATGTAATCGGATTTGCAAAGGAAAATACGGAGCTTCGGGACAAGGTTAACGACGCCATCCAGACCCTCATAGACAGCGGCAAGGCTGCTGAAATCAGCCAGACTTGGTTTGGCAAGGACATCGTAGTTTTCGAGCCGCTTGACTAATCATCTTGCTAAGCTTTAAGAAAGTGAGAAAAAATGACTGAATATTTAATGCAATTTGTGCCGTTTATGCTAAAATCCACCGTAATGGTGATCAAGATTTTTGCACTTACGCTTGTGCTTTCCCTGCCGCTGGGCCTTCCGGTGGCGCTGGGGGAAGGCAGCAGGTTCAAGCCGATTTCGTGGCTGTGCAAGGCATATGTTTTCGTATTCAGAGGCACGCCGCTGATGCTTCAGCTTTGGTTCTTCTACTTCTTTTTCCCGTTTGTGTTCAATGTGCAGATAAGCGCATTTGCCTCCGTAATCGTGGCTTTTGTGCTTAACTACGGGGCGTACTTTGCGGAAATTTATAGGGGCGGAATCAACAGTGTGGACAGCGGGCAGCACGAGGCAGCATTTGCACTGGGACTCAGCAAACGCCAGACGATGCTCGACATTATACTTCCTCAGACCATGAAAGCGGCGCTTCCGCCTATCGTAAACGAGGCGATCACGCTGGTAAAGGACACGGCGCTGGCTTCTGTACTTCCGATTGTAGAGCTGATGAAAGCCACCAACAGCTGCGTAAACCGCCTGACCGACCTGTCACCGTTTTTCTTCGCGGCGATACTTTATCTGCTGATGACCTTCGTCCTGACCGTTATCGCAGGGAAGCTGGAAAAGCATTTTTCAAGATACGACAGGAAGGAGGAAAACTGATAATGGAATACATACTCGAAATGAAAGACATCGTTAAGGATTTCGGTAATTTTCGCGCGGTGGATCATGTAAACTTCTCCATGCAAAAAGGCGAAATCGTTGCCATCATCGGCCCCTCCGGCTCCGGAAAGAGCACCCTGCTGCGCTGTATCAACGGGCTTGCGAAGCCTACCTCCGGCGAAGTAAAGCTTGAGGGACATACGGGGATGGTATTTCAGCACTTCAACCTTTTCCCGCATATGACCTGCATCGAGAACATCACCTACGCTCCCATCAAGGTCAAGAAGCAGGACAAAGCCGAGGCGAAGGCTCATGCCATGGAGCTTCTCAGGCTTGTTGGGCTGGAAACAAAGGCGGACGTTTACCCTGCCATGCTTTCCGGCGGCCAGAAGCAGAGAGTTGCCATTGCAAGGGCGCTGGCAATGTATCCGGATCTTATGCTTTTCGACGAGGCGACAAGCGCGCTGGATCCGGAAATCACCGGTGAGGTGCTGAATGTTATGAAAAAGCTCGCAGACGACCACACCACCATGATCGTGGTGACCCACGAAATGGGATTTGCAAAGGAAGTTGCAGACAGGGTGATTTTTATGGACAATGGGCTTATCGTCGAGGAAGGAAC
>CAVKSD010000031.1:7336-11025 GCA_963658905.1 Bacteroidaceae bacterium | reverse complement strand
TTTTCAACAAAAATAATAAAAAAATTTCAAAATATGTGTTGACATATAACAAAATCTATGTTATCATCCACTCATGTTTTGAAAAATTGATTCTTGAGGAAAGGAGAAACGCAAAATGACTAAGTTGGCAAGCAAAGCAAACTTCACTATGATGATGGGGATGTGCATGTGCGGCATGTGCATGTTTTGCAATACAATTTTTTCAAATGCGCTTTCCATCACCAAGATGAAAATTTGTTTTCAATAAACGAATACGGAATATTGCGGAGAGCTCGTTTGAAAGAGCTCTCTTTTTTATTCTGAAACAAAAGCATTTTTATTAAAACCACGGAGGTAACCAAAATGAAAAAAGTTTTATCCACAGTACTAGCACTGACACTCGTGCTTTCCCTTGCGATTGCATTCACAGGCTGCGGCGGCAGCAGCGACGAAGCCGTTGAGATTGCGATCCCGAACGACACCACCAACGAAGCAAGAGCGCTCCTGCTTCTCCAGGAACAGGGCATCATCACCTTGGCTGAGGATGCAGGCATCACCGCAACCATCAAGGACATCGTTGACAATCCGAAGAATATCACATTCCAAGAGGTTGAAGCGGCTCAGCTTCCGACAGTTCTTCAGGACGTTGACTATGCAGTAATCAACTCCAACTACGCTCTCGATGCGGATCTTAACCCGGTAGAAGACGCGCTGGCAATCGAGGACTCCTCCTCAGCTTACAGCAACATCCTCGCAGTTAAGAGCGGTAACGAAGAAACAGACAAGATCAAGGCTCTCAAGGCAGCTCTCGAAAGCCAGCAGGTTGCAGACTTTATCGCATCCGAATATGCAGGCGCTGTAGTAAGCACAGTTGACAACCCGGGAGACGGCTACGACGAAACAGTTGACTACGATGCACTGGCAGGAACCACAATTTCCGTTGCAGCATCCCCTACACCGCACGCAGAAATCCTTGCGGTAGCCAAAGAGATCCTCGCAGCAAAGGACATCACCCTGGACATCATCGAATTTACCGACTATGTTCAGCCTAACAACGTTGTAGACAGCGGCGATGTTGACGCAAACTACTTCCAGCACCTGCCGTACCTCGAAGACTTCAACGCTCAGAACGGCACATCCGTTGTTTCCGTAGCGGCCATCCACGTAGAACCGATGGGACTTTACGGCGGCAAACAGAGCACACTGGACGCACTTAAATAATCATGGGAGCCTGACGAAATGATAGAAATTAAAAATCTTTCTAAAACATTCACAGGGGCAGGCGATACCGTAGAAGCACTCAAAAATATCTCCATCACAATTGCTGATGGGGATATTTATGGCATTATCGGTATGAGCGGAGCCGGAAAAAGCACCCTCGTGCGATGCATAAATATGCTGGAACGCCCCACTGAGGGCAGCGTTCTGATCGACGGCTGCGACCTTGGGAGCCTTTCCGAAGCGGAGCTTAGAAAAGTTCGCAGAAATGTCACTATGATATTCCAAAGTTTCAATCTTCTGGCGCAGCGAACCTGTATCAAGAACATCTGCTTTCCGCTGGAGCTTGCGGGAGTTCCCAAGGCAGATGCCAGAAAACGTGCCATGGAGCTGCTTGAGCTTGTCGGGCTTCCGGACAAGGCAGACGCATATCCTGCTCAGCTTTCCGGCGGGCAGCAGCAGCGAATTGCCATTGCAAGAGCCCTTGCAACGGATCCGAAGATCCTGCTCTGCGACGAGGCCACCAGCGCCCTTGACCCCAACACCACCCATTCCGTACTTTCACTCATAAAGGACATCAACAAAAAACTTGGAATCACGGTTATCATCATCACCCACCAGATGAGTGTAGTCGAAGAAGTCTGCAACAAGGTTGCCATTCTCGACCACGGTGAGGTTGTAGAAAAAGGCGCGGTTTCCGAAGTTTTCAGCAAGCCGAAATCACAGGCCGCAAAGAAGCTGGTTTTCCCGGACGGAATCACAGAAACTCTGCCGCTTAACGAGGACGAGCACCGCATCCGTATCGTTTTCAACGGTGCAGACGCTACCAACACTCCCCTTATCGCAAAGCTTGCCATGGACAAAAATATTGCGGCTAATATTCTGGCGGCAAATACAAAATCCATCGAGGGAAAAGCTTATGGCAATATGCTTCTTGGGATCTCCGGAAGCGAAGAGACTGTAAAAGAGGCGATTTCCTATCTTGGAGAAATCAGCAATGTAATTATCGAGGAGGTGAACGAAGATGTTAGATAGCATATTTGCATCCGAAAGCGTGCAGGAGGCTCTCAGCATACTCCAAACCGAATTTCCTCTGGCAATTTGGGAAACATTCTATGTGACGATTTTATCCACGCTCTTTGCATCAATCATCGGACTTCCTCTTGGCGTTCTGGTGACGGTAGGCGGCAAGGACGGCATTTTGCCACTTCCGAAGTGGCTCATGGCAGTTTTGGATGTTTTCATCAACCTGCTGCGTTCGGTTCCTTTCCTGATTTTGATGATTATGGTAATCCCGCTCACAAGGCTGATCGTGGGAACTCCGGTAGGCACCGTGGCGTCCATTGTGCCCCTTACCATCGCAGCGTTTCCATTCATCGCAAGGCTTGTGGAAAGCAGCCTCCGCGAGGTCAGCCCCAATATCATCGAGGCGGCTCAGAGCATGGGCGCAACTCCGCTTCAAATCATCGTAAAAGTTTTGATTCCGGAAAGCGTTCCGTCACTTATTTCCAACGCAACTATTGCAATTACCACCGTTTTGGGGTATTCTGCTATGAGTGGGATCATCGGCGGCGGCGGCCTTGGCAAAATCGCCATCAACTATGGCTACTACCGCTACAAGACTTTGGTTATGATTCTGGCGGTAATCCTGCTGATTATCATGGTTCAGGTTTTCCAGAGTCTCGGCACCCACCTAGTTAAGAAATCAGACAAAAGGAGTTTCGATTAAGCATGAGTTTACTCACAGTAGAAAATGTAACCCACGGTTTTGGCGCGAGGCAAATCCTAGAGGACGCGTCCTTTAGGCTGCGGAGTGGCGAGCATATCGGTCTTATCGGCGCCAACGGCGAGGGAAAATCAACTTTCCTCAATATTATAACGGGAAAAATCCAGCCCGATTCGGGGAGCATCGCATGGTCGCGGCATGTCAGCGTAGGTTACCTCGACCAACATTCGGTTTTGAAAAAGGGCATGACGATCCGCGATGTTCTTCGCACAGCATTCAATCATATGTACGAGTTAGAAAGGGAAATGCTGAAAATTTACGAGGATATGGCTCTTGCCGAAAATGCAGACAGGATGGACGAGATGATGGAAGATGCCGGAGAAATCCAGCAGATCCTCGAATACAGCGGCTTTTATCAGCTGGACGCGAAAATAAGCGAAGTCGCAGGAGGGCTTGGGCTTCGGGACATCGGCCTTGACAGAGATGTTGCCGACCTTTCCGGCGGTCAGCGCACCAAGGTGCTGCTCGTGAAGCTTTTGCTGGAAAACCCGTCGATTTTGATACTGGACGAACCGACAAACTATCTGGATCATGAGCATATCGTGTGGCTCACCGGATATTTGCAGAATTACGAGAACGCTTTTATTCTCGTTTCACACGACATGGAATTTTTGAACTCCGTAGTTAATGTAATATATAATCTTGATGGCGGCAATCTCACTCGCTATACCGGCGATTATGAGAATTTCCGCCGTATGTACGATAT
>CAVKSD010000031.1:0-6596 GCA_963658905.1 Bacteroidaceae bacterium | reverse complement strand
TTTTCTATGAAGATTTTGTTACCGACGTCTGGAACGTGGAGGACTGGACGACAAAAATAGTATAGGCGTACGCAAAGCAGTTTGCTCCGAACCTCGCGAGGCGCCTTTATTGCTAGAATGCATAAAAGCCGAAGACAAAATTGCGTAAGCGCGATTCCGCAGAGGGCAGGCAGAATTTCCGGCCCTGAGGACGCGCGCCCGAGCACTTTATGTCCTTCGGCTTCTGTTTAGTGTGTCTTGTGGGCAAACTGCCTTTTACCTTCACTCCACGTATGCGCGGTCAAACTCCACCACCGCGCAAAAGCTCGGATCATAAGCGCGAACCGCCTCTTCGAAAGCAGCCTCGATTTCCTCGTTTGACAGCTTGCAAGCCGCCGTAAGCGCCACATCGAAAACCACGTTCGTGTGAGTTGGCCCCGGCACGATTCTGAGGTCATGGAAGTTTTGAACCCCCTCAAGCTTTCCCGCCGTCTCTATCAAAATGTGCTTCAGCGGCTCCCTGTTAGGGTCCCTGAGATTTATCGGGTCCATGTGAACCGTGCAATGAATATCCAGCCGTTTTGCGATTTCATGCTCGATATTATCAATCATATCGTGACTTTCCATCACATCCACCGCCGCGTCCACCTCCACATGAAGGGAAGCGAAAACCTTTCCCGGTCCGTAATTATGCACAGCAAGGTCGTGTAGTCCCAAAACTCCCTCGTAGCTGTTTGCAATGTCCTCGATTTCTTTTACCATTTCCGGATCCGGCGCCTCTCCAAGCAGCGGGCTTACCGTCTCCCGCACCAGTCCGATTCCCGACCAGACTATAAACAGCGCCACGAGAACGCCCATATAACCGTCGATTTGCACATCAAAAACGTGTCCGATAATCACGCTGATAAGCACCGTCGACGTTGAAATCACATCGTTTCGGCTGTCTGCTCCCGTCGCCGCAAGGGTCATGGAGTTAATGCGCTTTCCTGCGGAAATGTTGAAGCTCGCCTGCCAGATTTTTATTATTATCGCAAGCACAAGCACAATTACCACCGCAGGGCTAAATTCCGTCGGCGTCGGGCTAAGAATCTTTTCGATAGAGCCTTTTCCAAGTTCCAGCCCCACCACAATGATGATAACGGACACCAAAAGTCCCGCAAGATACTCGATTCTCGCGTGGCCGTAGGGATGCTCCTTGTCCTCCGGAAGTCCTGCTAATTTGAACCCGATCAGGGTAATCAGCGATGATGACGCATCCGCAAGGTTATTCACCGCATCCGCCACGATGGCGATGCTGCCGGAAATAAGCCCCACGAGTATTTTCATCACGCAGAGCAAGGTATTGGAAAGAATCCCGACGATTCCCGCCAGCTTTCCGTAGCTGTCCCGCACCCTTGCGTCTTTGACGTTTTCCCAATCCTTTACAAAAGTTCTAAAAATAAAATTATTCATGTGCAATCGCCTCTCCGATGGCTTTTACCAGCTGATCCGAACAGGAAGTGTTCTTGAACCCGCAGGTGATCCCTTCAAGTTTTTCTTTGATATCCTCATATTTCATGCCCTTTACGAGGGTGGAAATCGCCTTCAAATTTCCGTTGCAGCCCCCGATAAATTCCACATTTTTCACAACATCTCCCTCCATGTCCAGCAAAATCATCCGCGAACAGGTTCCGGCTGTCCTATATTCGTATTTCATCTAAAATTCTCCTTTCAAACTTCCGATAGCTAATGTATAATTGTTTTGCAATAGCTTTAAGTATAACACGAATAACGCAAAAAAGGTACACAAATGAACGAAAATAACATTTTTATCAAGGCAATCGAAGAAAAATACGAAAGATTCTGCGATTATTATACGATTATGAATAGCGACTTTCTCAGTATCGAGCAGCAAAGCGCCCTCTCGGGATTTATGAGGTCGCACGCAAAGGATGGCGTGTATTTTTACGGCGGCTACGGCGAGGCGGAGCGCAAAATGGCAGTATTTCTGCCGGATTATACCGAGGCGGCGGGGAAAATTGCCGCCCTGCCGCGGGACCTTGAAGAATGGGAAAAATCCGAGAAAACAACCCGCATACTCAGCGAATTTTTTGAAGCAAACGAAGATTCCTGCCCCATTTCGGTGCTGGAAGTGTCCGTTCCTTCCGCTGAGCGAAAAGTCCTCAGTCATCGCGACTATCTGGGCGCCTTGATGGGAGAGGGCATCAAACGAGAAAAGGTCGGCGATATTCTCGTCACGGAAAAAGGCGCGAAAATCATCGTGGTTTCGGAGCTTTGCGACTACCTTGTCCAAAATTTCAGTCAGGTGGGAGCCGTAAGCGTCCGTGCTAAGAAAGCGCCAATTTCTGCCCTAAAGACCGTGGAAATCAAAACTGCCCTCCTAAAATTCACCGTATCATCACCGAGAATTGATAATATACTTGTAGGAATATTCGGGATCTCCCGAAAAGACGCGCAAAATTATATCTCTCGCGGAAAAGTCTTTGTTTCGGGCCTGGAAATCTCAAAGCCCGACATGATGCTTCGGGGCGGAGAAAAAATCGTTTTGCGCGGCAAGGGAAAAGCAATTTATCAAGGAGTTTCAGGCTCTTCAAAAAAAGGAAAGCTCTACGCCGCCGCTGAAAAATACATTTAGCCCGCCCTACTCTTATTGATGAGACTACGGACAGGAGGACATATCATGGACAAAAAAGAACTGCCGAGAATCGCCGGAAAACTTCGCTCGAAGTATCTTGAAATGCCCCAGGAAATTTACAAGGCAAAGGGTCTTGTTATCATGGGTAAACGCATAAAATCCGTGATTTTTACCACGGATATCGCAATAATCCGAAGCTGCAACGCAGACGCCGTGCTTGCGGTTTACCCTTTCACGCCGCAGCAGGTAATCTCCCAGTCCATAATCAATGTGGCTCCCATGCCTGTGTTTGTAGGCGTGGGCGGCGGAATTACCAACGGAATGCGCTCTGCGATAATCGCCAAGGACGCCGAGGGCGACGGCGCATGGGGTGTGGTTGTAAACGCTCCCATGACCAACGAAAACATCGCAATGATAGATAAGGCGATCGACATTCCCATCATCGCCACCGTCATAAACGAGAACGCGGATATCGGCGCGCGCCTTGAGGCGGGGGTTTCAATTTTGAACGTCTCCGCGGCGTCGCGAACCCCAGAGGTTGTTCGAGCAATTCGCGAGGGTTTTCCGACGGTTCCTATCATCGCAACAGGTGGCCCCAGTGCCGAAAGCATTGTCAAAACCATCGAAGCGGGAGCAAACTGCATAAGCTACACGCCGCCATCAACTGCTGAGATCTTCGCGGACATCATGAAAAGTTACCGCGCCCAGGAAGACGCCGAGCATCAGGTCGTAGAGGAGCAGATTACGATACTTGACGCACTGGAAAGCGTATAGCGCATGGCATAAGCGTATAAAATATGGGGCCTACGCATTAACGGAAAATAACCGTTAATGTGACAGCCCCTTTAATTTAAACACTATTTCGTTCTCAGCCTCATCGTCAGCCGGGTCGAGATAAATCGTGTAGCTGGTATATTCTAGACACTTTCTGACTTCTCGCGCGTTTCCGTTTTTATCCCTTGACTTTAAAAATTCTTCAAGGTTCTGCCTGTTGCCGCTGCCAAGGTTATCGAATCTAAAGCCTTCTGCGTATTTTTCCTTTTGTACTGCAACGCACAGGAGCGTGTCTATCATGCTTCTGTTCTCCGAGCCTCGCACCGCCGCCCCTGTCATCCCGTACCGCCAGCCACTAGCCACCATTTCCCCAGAATCGTAAACAGGCTGCCCGTCTGCGTCAAACAGAATATACTCCTTTCGCTCATATGCCATATATGCCAGGTGTTCTTTCTCTTTGTCCGTTATGGCGGAGATTTCCCAGCCATCTTCCGGAGACGCGCTTATTTCAAGGATCCTGCCCTGCCCCTCGTCGCTTATCAGGGCGCAGGCTCTCGGCAAAAAGGCTTCGTACCTTTCGTTTTCCCCTTCATTTTTGAGGACAAAGTCAAGGGGCTTTGTTTTGGGCTCAAAACCCGCCGCCTTTTCCAGAAGATAGCTTATGGTATTTATTCCTGCCACTTCCGCACCCGGCAGAGCGCCATCCTCGGATTCAATCACAATGTTAAGTCCCATTTCCAGCCGCACTCCCGCAAAGCCCGACACCTCGCCTCCGGTGGTTTCGTCTGCCAAGCCGAAGTTCGTCTCGATATCCCCATGTCCAAGGTATTTTTTCAGGGCGACCCTTGTAACCTGTCTTTCTTCCCCTGCAATCGTCACGGTTCCCGCCTCGCTGAAGTCAAAAGCATCTTCCCCGATTTTTTCCACAAATCTTCCGCCTGCGCCCTCGCCCACATATCCCGACGAGTTAAGTCCGAAAGCCCAGAGCGCATATGATTGGCTTTTCAATATCGTTCCCTTTGGATGAACTATATAAAAAGCGTTTTTTTCGTCCCCCGGAGCAAGGGACATATTGATGCTCTTTGTCAGCGGGTCAGTTTCTTCGTTCTCCGCCCCCAGCAGCATTTCCGAATTGCTTAACGCCCCTGCGCTGTTGAATTTTTGCCCTGAAACGTTGATATTGCACGGTATAATATTTCCGTCGTGTTCGTTCAAGAAGTTTTCTTCTTCGTAGTTTTCGTCAAGAATCCACAGGAATTTCGTTTTCTCCGTATCCTCCTCACCGGCATAGTTGTAGTGAGTGAGCTTGCCGTCAAAAGCCAGCCCTACCCTTGCCGCTCCGGAAAAGTCCTTTGTTAGCTTAACTTTCCATATATGATATTCGGCATTTCCGATTTTCACGGTTCCTATCTCCGAGGTTTCAGCCGTCAGCGTATTTCCTGTTTCCTCCCTGTAAAAATCAAGCAGCGGCAGAGTAAGACTGCTTGCCTCGTTGCGATTTAGGACATAAAAGGTTTCGGATGCGTTCTCACCGAGAAAAATCTGCGGCGGAGTTTCCGATGAGGTGCTTTCCGTAAATTCCGATTCCAAAGGTCTATAGGTGTTTCCGGACTCTTTTGTGCATATTATGCAGTTGCTATCCGAGGGAAAAACATAGTTGCTCACGACCGCCGGGTAATACAAGATGTCAAAGAACAATATCCCAAGGATAAGCAGCGCAGCGCCTGCCAGTCCCGCCACAAATTTGCGCTTTTTGAGTCGTTTTTCCTTTTGCTCCGAAAGAACCGCTCGCTTCAGATCCGAAATCAGCGCTTCAGCGTCTTGATACCGATATGCTGGATTCATTTCCGTACACCTTACGATAATCTTTGCAAGATCGCCGCTTGCCTGCTGCTGCACCGCGGGATGCTGTCCTGTCAGCAATATGTTCAGCAAAATTCCCACCGCAAAAATATCGGTTCTCACGTCCGAGCGTTTCAAGCCAAACTGTTCTGGCGCCGCATAGACAGCCGTTCCAAGGAGCCTTGTATCGCTGGTTTTTTCTGGCGCAAGCCTCATGGCTGCGTCAAGGTCGATTAAATAAAGTTCTCCCTCCGCCGTCAGCATCACATGCTCCGGCTTAACATCTCTGTGGATGATCCCCATTTTGTGCAGACTCGAAAGTGCGCTACAAAGCCTTAGGGCCAAATCTCTTGCCCGTTCCTCGTCCATCCTCGCACCGCCGTCAACCATCTCCTGTAGCGAAACTCCATCGATGTATTCCTCCCAGGCGCAGAACCACCCTTGTATAAGGCGGCAGGCGATTACCTTTGGAATCCCCGGAATATCCCTGCCCTCAAGCATTTTATACGCGGCTATTTCGCGGTCGTAAATGCGTAGCACAAAAACAGTGCCATTTTCCCCTGAAACTTTGAAAACCGCACCATTTCCCTTGTCGCTGAGTTTTGTAATTGGTCGCATATTCAGTTCTCTTAATACTTCCGAATAATCCAACTCCTGCCCTTTCTGCAAAAAATGCCGGAAATAGCTGTTATTTAGCACAGTGCATAGCACTTTTTGTCTCATTCGTGATACATTGTAATGTAGACGTTGTTTGCATCGTCGCAATGTTTATGATAAAATTATTTTAACATAAAGGAGCCAAAAATGCCAAAGAAAAGCACCAGTAACCTCGAAAATGAATTAAAAAGTTGCGCAACTCTGGAGGATTTTCTGAGTCAGAATCAGAGCGAACTTTCCAACGCCCCTTTGGCTGAGCATATACAAAATATGATTGCTTCAAAATCCATGTCGAGGGCTGATGTCGTAAAGGCTTGCAATTTAAATGAAATTTACGCTTATCAAATTATTTCCGGCGCCCGCCGGCCTTCCCGCGACAAACTGCTTTGCCTGTGCATTGCCATGAAAGCCTCATTGGAAGAAACCCAGGAGCTTTTGTATCACGGGGGTTTTGCGCCGCTGTATGTACGTAGCCAGCGCGACAGCATTATCATCTTCGGAATCTCCCACAACGAAACTATTTTAGAAGTAAACGGCAATCTCTACGACCACGGCGAAGCATTGCTTGAATAATTTTTTGATCATTCTTTTCGCTCGCTAAGCGGGCGATTTTTTATTATCTCGTTAATGCGAAAAACCGACTATTATAGACTGTGTCGAATTTTGTCGAAACTTTTTTGCTCTCGAATCCCATTATATCCCTTGCTTT
>CAVKSD010000030.1:0-17630 GCA_963658905.1 Bacteroidaceae bacterium | reverse complement strand
CCTCCGTCCCTCATGGCAATCGCTTCCCTCTTTTTCCTGTGTTAAGTTCGCAATTTCAATGCTTCTGAGGGTTTTGAAAAAAGTGCTTGGCATACTAGCTTAGTTGTGCTAAGATTGAAAATGTCAAGAGGACAGGGAAAGCGGTTACCCCGAAAGGGGGTGATGCGATGACAGATTACGAAATACTGATGGTTAATCTAACCATATTAGGAATCGTTACAACTCTGATTGTTGCATACATAAAAAAATAACCGCCCACCCGACCAAAGGTTGCGGCTATTTAGCTAAAACACGGTAACCGATTTTTCCGGTTTCCTCTTGACACTATAGTACCACAGAGAGGGGGCGGAGTCAATATCAAAACGAAAAACAACAACGAGCACAGAGACAACGGCTCGGCACAATCAAGTTTGTACGGGATCAATATTTATTACGATACAGGAGAAATTGAATTTGATTCTCTTATCAATCCTCCAAGGAACAGGGAGGCCGGGTACCCACGGGTAGGCAGATATGTCGCAGATCCGGCAGCAAGAAAAAAATTGAGGAGGTCGTGCGAAAATGGATACAGCTGTAAGTTGGTTTGCAATGCCGATCGATGTTCAGATTTCAAATGTTGGTAGTGAAGTGCATCGTGCGCTCAACCGGCAGAAATCATAAAAAATCTTGGCATTTCAGAGGGCGATAAATTTGAAATTGTGCAAGAGGACGGCGGCATTTTCCTATGTCCGGTTGTTGTCTATCCAAAAGAAAAAATGCTTGCTTTTGCGAAACTGCTGAAAGAGGCAGAAAAAGATACTGCAAACCGGAAAGAATTTGCAAGCGTAGATGATATGTTTGCGGATATGGGGCTTGCTTTGACGCGTTAAATTCAAAAGATATTGCAAAAAACGCTCTGGATATCGCAGGTTTCCGCCCCACGGCTGTCTACGGTGAGCAGCGCCAGTGTCGCCACAAAAAACAGCATTGTTATTATCATACATTCCCAAAAATCTTTCATTTTTCTTTTGTGTCCTTTCCTTTTTATCACATTTACCACAGCGTTTTCTTTCCCCTCCGCGGCGTCAAAACCTACTTTTCGTATTTCAGCGTCTCTGCCAGAATCTTGCCGAAATATTCTGCGGTGTTTCTAACTTCTTCGATGTCGTTTCGGTTGTAGCCGATTTCGAGAAGCATATACTTTGAGGACAGATTTTGATTGTATCGGTAGCCCCTTTCCAAAATCTTCCCCGTAAATCCGTCGTATTTTTTCGTTGCGGTGGCATTCACCTTTTGTATAAACGCCAGATTGTCGGAATATGTATCCACGGCATTGCTCACGACATAAGAGTATTTTGCGCATTTTTTCCCGCCTATGGACACAGTGGCGGCGGTTACTTCGCCGGGAACCGCATCCCTGTGCAGGTCGATTACACATTCTATACTGGGATATTTTTTCAGCAGGGCTTCCGTGGTTTCGTAGGAGCGGCTATACGCCTGATTATAGGACTTTTCGTCATGGAGGGTCGAGTCGTGAACGCAAGGAACTCCCGCTTTGTCAAGGGTTTCTGCCAAAACGTCTCCCGCGTCCCTGACTGTGTTAAGCCTACCCTTGCGGTGGTAATTCCCCTCCGATGATGGCAAATAGGACTCCGTGGCGTGGGTATGCAAAATCAGCACCACCGGTTCTTTTCCGAACACCCGTGGCTCGGTTTCCTCCTTGGAATCGTTTGCAACAAGCCGTATGCCTGCGGCGCCGGTCTTTTCTTCTGCTTGCGACAGGGCTTCCCGTCCGCCTCCTGCAGCGTCTTTCGCAGCAGAGTCCGAGGTTTTGCTTGCGCTGACCGGCTCGATATCTATGCCGGGATATGCGGCAGAAATGCACATTATGCCGAAGTTCTCTGCATTTATCTCGTACTTTTTCTCTGCAAAGGCGGCTATGAGTCCTTTTTCCTGCTGGTTTTGGGGAAGAATCGCATATGATATTGCCACACTCAAAACATAAACTCCCAGTATCAGCTTTGCAAATCTCCTGTTCATTCCTGCGCGTCCCTCCATGCGTTTCCGTCTATGCCAAATTTCTGCCGAATTTCTGTCGAAAATCGGAAAATCGGAAAATCGAAAAATCCCCTCGGCTCTATTTCACCTTAGAATATATGCCGGGATGAAGGGTTATATTTATGGCATTTGAAATAATGTCCGCAAAATCCTTGATTATTTCGTCGATGTCCGTGGAGGTTACGATCATATCGAAGCAAGCCTCTTCAAGATAGTTTTCTATCTTTTTTCGGGCATCGACGACCTGTTTCTGCTCCGCGGGGTTCTGCACTGCCGCGATTTGCTCCGCGGTTCGCTTCGTCATGTTCGGCCCCGCCGGATTCTGCGGGGCGGCGTCCCTTTCGCCAAGCTCCGCCGCCGCGTCCAAAATCAATGTGCGGGCGTCGATTACGGTGGGGACGCCTATGCTTATGACCGGACAGCCGATGGTTTTTTCGCTGATTTCTTTCCGGTGGTTTCCCATGCCCGCGCCGGGCATGATGCCCGTGTCGCAAATCTGAATCGTGGTGCTGAGCCTGCGGATGTCCTTTGCGGCAAGGGCATCTATGGCGATTACCACATCGGGGTTCGCCATGGAAACCACCCTGCTTATTAGCTCTGCGGTTTCGAGCCCGGTGACCCCGGTGACCGAGGGGTTGAAACCGCACACATTTGAATAATCCTCATCACCCCGGCAGCCGAAAAGTTCAAATAGATGTGAGGTTATCTTTACCTTGTCCGCGGTATGCGGTCCAAGGCTGTCCGGGGTCACCTTCTCGTTTCCCAGCCCTACGATCAAGGCTTTTAGGTAGTAGCTGCGCTTCACAAATTTCCCCAGTTCGTCAGCCAGCGCCGCCGCTGCCCGTTCCTTTATGCCGTTTTTCTGCTCTGAAAGCCCCTGAATTTCCAGCGTCACATATCTTCCCCTTGGCTTTCCGAAAGCCTGTGCCCCGGCTTCGTCTGTTATCTCTATGTCGATAACCGATATGTCCTCGTCGATTTTGGATTGCTTCCTGATATATCCCGTTATGTTGCACTCGGGCGTGCTTGCCCCCTCTCCGCCACAAAAATCTTCGCCGCCGTCCTCTCTATCCCTGCCTCGCTCCGCCGCCAGCATCTCGTCAAGTTCCACCGCAAGGTCTGTCCTGTAATTCATCTGCCGCCTCCTTTTTTCGGACTTTTTCGAGCTTTTTCAAATTCTCCGCAAATTCTCTGCAAATTCTCTGCAAATTCTCCGCAAACTTTCTGCAAACTCTGCAAACTTCCGTCCTTTTTCCTATTTTCCCCTTGCAATCCCAACATTATTCGTATATAATTCAAGTTGCGAATTTATGTACTTTTCCGCTTGCCGCGCAAGGCATCCGGAAAGCATGAAAATTTTGATAAAGTGGGGTGAAAAACACATGGCAAACATTAAATCCGCAAAGAAAAGAATCAGAGTTATCGACAAGAAAACTGCAAGAAACAGAAGAATTAAGAATCATCTTAAGGCTGTTCTGAAGAATTTTGAAGCTGCTATGGCTGAAGAAAACTTCGATCTTGCTGCTGAAAAGCTTCATCTGGCAGAAAAGAAGCTTATGCAGGCTGCCGCAAAGGGAACAATTTCCAAGCACGCTGCTTCCAGAAAAGTTTCCAGATTAACCAAAAGATTCAACGCTGCAAAGGCAGCAAAATAAGTCTCACCCGTCCCCACCCGTGCATAAGTTAAATGCACAGCATGAGCAATCGAAAAACCATGGATGTGTCTCCCATGGTTTTTTTCTCATAACGAAAGACACGCTACACAAGGCGAAACAGAAAGACAGAAAATAAAAAGAAAAAACAGCAAAAAAGAAAACGAACGAAAAAGAAAAAAAGAAAGAAAGAGAAAGAAGAAAACGAAATGATTTTGTTTGGTAAGAAAAAGGAATCCGAAGAAGAAGCCGCCGCACGAAAACAGGCGGAGGAAGCCGAAAAAGCGGCGCGAAAGCAGGCGGAAAAAGAAGCCGCCATCGCCGCCTACAAGGAAAAACGCAATCTCACCCTAAAGCGGTTCTTTGAAATTGCAGAGCTTCCCTTTCCTGAGAAATTCGAGGCTCTGGCAGACCATCCGGTCAGCGATTTTACGGCAGATCCTCGCAGGCTCACACCGGATTCGGTATTCATGTACTGGCAGGTGGCTCCCCTTTCTTCGGGCTACAACGAGGACCCTTTGGAGCGCGCCGTCAGCGTGGGCTGCCTGTGCATCATCACAAACCAGCCATGCGACTTTGAAAATTCCCTGCTGATTACGGATGTGAACCCGGATGGCATCAGCGTCATCACCGACGCCTATATCCGCGCCTCCCACTACATCCGCTCGATTCACAGGGCAAAGGTTATCGCCCTCACAGGCTCCGTGGGAAAAACCTCCACAAAGGAAATGATCGAGTCCGTGCTTCGCGCTCATTACAAGAATCCGCTGATTTCCAAGGGTAATAACAATTCCATGTTTTCAATTACCCGGAACATCCAGAAGCTAAAACGCCCTACAAACGTGTATTTGCAAGAAGTTGGAGCTTTCGCTCCCAAAACCATAGAAATTTCCGCAAAGCAGCTGGAAGCGGACATGGCGATTTACACCAACATCGGAGTTTCCCATGTGGAAAGCTACGGCAGCCGTGAGGAGCTTGCAAAGGACAAGCTTTCCCTTTCGACCTACGGCAAACCCGACGGTCTGGCGTTTATAAACTACGATGACGAAATTTTGATGTCCCATGAATTTACCCAAAAGGTCATCACCTACAGCCTCAAAAACAGCGGCGCGGACTATTATGCAAAAAACATCGAAAAGACGGAAAATGCCGGACTTCGCTTCACCATCGTTGACAGACTGGCGGCGGAGGAACATATAGCTGAGGTTTTCGTACCCGGCGAGCATAACGCTCTTAACGCGGTGGTTGCCTACGCCGTGGGAAAGGCGCTGAAACTCAAAACCGAAGAAATCATCGCAGGGATCGGAGCCTACAGACCTTCGGGAATGCGACAGAACGTCATTCACCCTTGCGGTTACAACATTTTCGCGGACTGCTACAACAGCTCCCTAATGGCCATCGACAACACCCTTGCCGCAATGGACGACATTCCCGTTGCCCCAGGAGGCAGAAGAATCGCCGTTCTTGGGGACATTCTTGCCCTGGGAGATATCAGCGATGACACTCACCGCCAAATCGCCTCCCTGCTGACAAAGCACAAGGTAGATCTTTTGCTGGGCTACGGAATAAGCATCCGCCTTACCGTGGAAGAAGCAAACAAGCTTGGGATAGAGTCCAAATATTTTGACGACAGACGCGCCCTGGAGGATGAGATTCGCACTACGATACGCCATGAGGATATCCTGCTTTTCAAGGCATCCCACAATGTTAACCTCGGCTCTTCCATCGACAGGCTTTTCGGAACGGATATAAACGAAAGCTCAAGCATCGCTCACAAGCAGTTCCGCCTCGAAACCCACGGGGATTTTGAATATTACATCTTCGAAACCTCCGCCTCAGTCAAGAAATACCTTGGAACCGGCGAAAAGGTTGAAATTCCAAGCAGCATAGAGGCGGTTGTAAAAGACGAGCTTCGGGAGACGGATGCAAAGCGAACTCTATCGGTAGAAAAAATCGGCAAGACCGCTTTTCGTGATAATCACTATATAAAGGAAGTCATCCTTGCGGACAGCGTTATCCGCATCCGTGACGGCGCTTTCAAGGGCTCCTCAATCGTCCGTTTTGAGGGTTCAGACAGCCTGCTTTCCATAGGTGAGGAGGCTTTCGCGGACTGCCTGCAGCTTGAAACAATAAAAATAAGCCGCAATACCGTGGAAATCGGGGAAAAAATACTGGAAAACAGCCCTAAGGCAGTGTTACAATATAAATAGCTTTTAAGTAAACTTTTACGGAAAACTGAAAACTAAAGGAGGATTTTTAAGAAATCATGTCATTACACATTGCTGCCTCAAAAGGTCAGATTGCAGAGTCCGTACTCATGCCCGGCGACCCTTTGAGAGCCAAATTTATCGCAGAAAACTTTTTGGAAGAACCGGTGCGCTATACCGATATCCGCAATATGTACGGTTTTACGGGGCGCTACAAGGGAGTTCCCGTTTCCGTCCAGGGAAGCGGAATGGGTATGCCCTCCATGGGAATTTACTCCTGGGAGCTTATCACCGAATACGGCGTTCAAAACCTTATCAGAATCGGCACTGCAGGCGCTTTTACGGCGGAGCTTGAACTCGGAGACGTTTTTCTCGCTTTAGCAGCCTCCACGGATTCCAACTATCAGCACGCTTTCGACATTCCGGGACAGTACAGCCCGAGCGCAAGCTGGGAACTTATCGAAAAGGTCTACGCAGCTTCAAAGGAAACAGGAATTTCCTTTAAGGCGGGAAACGTGGTAACCTGCGACGTTTTCTACGAGTTCGGCGACTGGTGGAAGAAATGGGCGAAAATGGGCGTAAAGGCAGTGGAAATGGAAACAGCCGCCCTTTACATGAACGCGGCATATAACGATGTCAACGCTCTTTCCATAATATCTATCAGCGATAACTTCGTAACCGGCGCAAAAAGTACCGTGGAGGAAAGACAAAATTCTTTTACAAATATGATGAAACTCGCTTTGGAAGCAAGCGTTAAATAGCAAAATGCAAGAGAGAGGAAAAGAAATGATAGAGGTTCAAAACAAAAAAGTAACTGATTGGGTGGCGGAGTGCGCCGCAATGACAAAGCCGGCGGAAATCCTCTGGATCGACGGCAGCGAAAAGCAGCTTGAGGAAATCCGCGCACTGGCGGTGGAAACCGGCGAAATGGTCAAGCTCAACGAAGAAAAGCTGCCCGGATGTTACTATTACCGCACTGACCCTAAAGACGTGGCAAGAGACGAAAAAAGGACTGTTATCTGCACCACGGAGGAAAAGGACGCAGGCCCTACCAACAACTGGGTTCAGAAGGACGAAATGTACGCAAAGATGAGAGAACTCTTTGACGACTCCATGAAAGGCAGGACCATGTATGTAATTCCGTACTCCATGGGCGTTGTAGGATCTCCTTTCAGCAAAATCGGCATCGAAATCACCGATTCCATCTATGTCGTTCTTTCCATGAACATTATGACACGCATAGGCGACCCGGTAATCGAAGAACTCAACAAGGGGGCAGACTTCGTAAAATGTCTTCATTCCAAGGCTGAGGTTGACGCGGAAAAGAAATATATTGCCCAGTTCCCTGAGGAAAATACCATTTGGAGCATCAACTCCGCTTACGGCGGCAACGTGCTTCTCGGAAAAAAATGCTTTGCTCTCCGTATCGGCTCCGTTCTCGGTAAGCGTGAGGGCTGGATGGCAGAACACATGCTTATTCTCTGCGTGGAAGCTCCAAACGGCGAGAAAAAATACATATCCGCCGCTTTCCCAAGTGCCTGCGGCAAGACGAACCTCGCCATGCTGATTCCTCCAAAACACTTGCAGGAACAGGGCTACAAGGTTTATACCATCGGTGACGATATCGCGTGGCTGAGAGTCGGCGATGACGGCAGACTCTATGCAGTAAACCCTGAAAACGGATTCTTCGGCGTGGCGCCGGGTACCAACTCAAAGACTAACAACAACGCTTTGATGACAACAAAGAAAAATACAATCTATACCAACGTGGCGAGAAATCTTGAGGACAACACCGTATGGTGGGAGGGACTAGATCAGCCGGCTCCGGAAAACGGCCTCGATTGGCAGGCAAAACCTTGGAACGGCAAGGAAGAACAGGCGAAAAAGGCCCGTGGCGAAGAATTTGTCAAAGGCGCTCATCCAAATTCGAGGTTCACTGCTCCCGCGGAAAACTGCCCGTCCATTGCTCCTGAGTTTTTCACGGGAGAGGGCGTTCCTATCAGTGCGATTATTTTCGGAGGTCGCAGGGCAAAATCCGAGCCACTCATCTGCCAGTCCCGCAACTGGGAACACGGCGTTTTCTTAGGCTCAAAGATGTCCTCCGAAACCACCGCAGCTGCAAACGGCGCCGTGGGGGTTGTGAGATACGACCCAATGGCAATGCTTCCGTTCTGCGGCTATCACATGGGAGATTATTTTCAGCACTGGCTGGACATGGGAAAGAAACTTGCCAACCCGCCTAAAATCTTCAATGTAAACTGGTTCCGCACTGACGATAAGGGCGACTTCATATGGCCGGGCTTCGGTGAAAACCTGAGAGCGCTTCTTTGGGCGCTTGACCGCTGCGAGGACAAGACAGGCGCCTTGGAAACGCCCCTTGGCTATGTGCCGCGCCCCGAAGATTTAGACCTTGCGGGAATTGATATCAGCGACGAGGCTCTCAGCGAAATTCTCACCGTTGATAAAGAAACATGGAGAAAAGAGCTTGAGGGCATCAAAGACTGGTACGCAAAATTCGACCACCTGCCTAAGGAGCTCACAGACGCTCTTGCAAAATTAGAAGAAGATTTGAAATAGCCGCAGGCTATCAAAAAAGCAGCCCCCTTGACGGTTTTCCGCCGCCATGCAGGGCTGCTTTTTTTATCTTATTTTATATTCCCTTACACTTTTTTTGATTTCACGCTGCTATACAGCCCGTAAATTTTCTTTCCGTTCACGGTCTTATACGCCCGCACTTTTACATAGTATGTCTTGCCCTTTGTAAGACCCGTGATGGTTTTGGATAGGGTTTTGGCGCTTACGGTCTTTGTCACCTTGCCCTTTGTGAAGCTCTTGTTTGTGGCGCAGACAATCTGATAGCCGCTGACATCTGCGGTTTTGCCGCTTTTCAGGGTCGCATAGTCGGTGTCTATCTGAGCCTTTTTCCAGCTGATTTTCAGCTTGCCGCTTGCCGCCTTGGTGAGGCTCGGAGCACTGACCTGAGTCGGCACATATTTATAGAAGAACGCAAGAGCGTAATACGCCTGCTCCGTCGCCATCTGGTTTACCGTCGGCTCATAGCCGCCGCTTGCCTCGTTTACATGGCAGAAGCCCCCTACTTCCTCATCGTAGAAAGACATAAGAGCATCTATCGGCGTCTTTCCATTCTTGATGAATTTTGAATTTGTGTTGGGATTTATGCCGCAGGCAAGGAGTGCGCAAATAACCTGAGCGCAGCTTTCCGAGTTGGCTGTTCCCCAGCTTTCGTAGCCCCCATCCGAGTTCTGACGCTCCGATAATAAATTTACCGCCCGGTCAAGGGCTTTTTTCACCTTCGGCTGGGAGATATACGGAGCCAGCGATATCATCACCATTCCCGTCACGTCGATATCCGAAGCGCTGGCGTTCGCCGTGGTTGCCGTCCCTTTTTCCGAAAGGTTCCAGCCCCCGTCGTCATATTGCTGGCCTAAGATATATTCGATCATTCTTTCACGGGAGTTCTGTCTGTCCGTTTCCTCCGGAGACAAAGTCCCATAAGGATAAGAGTCCGTCAGCTTCGGGACATCGTAATTTCCCGAATCAAGGGCAATCAAAGCCCACGCCACGCTGTTTATTCCACGCCATTTTACATTGACAAAATCCGCAAGGGCTTCCACTATGTTGTATCCACCTACATCAGTAGCGTCGATTCCCAATGCGCTACAAGCCACAATTACACGCTCGTACTCGGTAAATTTCTTGTCGTGCAAAATGCCCTTTTGTCCGCAATAGCCCTCATCAAGAGCAGCAATCAGTGTTTCCCGATAGGATTCCACATATTCGTCGCTCATTGCATAGCCTGCGTGTCCAAGTCCGTACATAACCCATTCACCGCCGATGGAGCCTACGATGGGTTTATTTACCGTGTTGTAAATGTAGTCCCCACATTTTTCAAATGCCGCCTTGGTTTTGCTGTAGGACGCCGCCTGAGCAAAGCCCGCGCTTCCGAACACCATGGTAAAGCTCACCGCAAGTGTAAGCACAAGGCTTAAGATTTTTTTCGATTTCTTTTTCATTTTACCCCTCTCTTTCGCAAGTATCTGCAAGTATTTTCAAGCATTTATAATTATTTTTTAGAAATATTTAGGTTTCTTGAATTTGCACATCACATCTTTGCAGTTTTCGCATTTGAGCGCGTCGTTTGAGCCTTCCCAGAACTGCTCCGGACGCTTTATCAACGTGATTTCCCAGCGGAGCATGAGAACGATGCTGGTAAAGAACAGACTCCAGGAGAAAAAGTTCCTTATAAAAAGCATCGGCGTGAACATCATAAAATAGCCCCAGTTAAAAATCCTGCAATTTACGCAGCAGCGGTTCTTTATGATAAAACTCTGGAACGGACACCATATAACCACGCAGATCAAATCGCACATATAATAGAACACCGACAGCAAAATCAGTTCCCGCACTCCGATGATTTTCAGCAGGTAGAGAATGCCGAAAATCGCGTTGAAGCTCAGCCACAGCAGCAGCACCCTGATTGCCGCCAAATTGTTTTTCTGCACATAATGATACATCTCCAGTTCGCTGTAATCCGCAGCCTGCACATAATGACTGGCAAAGCCTTTTTTGCTTCCCATGGTAATGCGCTTGTTTTGCGGAAACATCTGCAAGACCATGCTTGTCATCATAATCGCCCATACAACCCTGAAAATCCATTCCTCGCCAAATTTGAAAATATATGCCAGCAGCGCCACCGTAAATACCGTGCAGCGGAAAATCAGTTTCCCCACATATTCCTTGAACATATCAATTTCCATGATCTCTTTTACCTTTTTCATTTCATCATCTCCCGGATAATCGGCGCTATGCGTCCTCTGTCAATCATGTTGCAGCCCTTTTCCAGTCGTTCGAGAAGGAGCCTGTCATCATCCGTGGTGTCTGCCGCTTTCTTTTTTGCCACCATTTTCTTTGCCATGCCGATAATCATCTTGTCGGCGCCCCCGATATTCTCCGGATTGTATTCTCCGGGAAGATAGAAGCATGGCAACTCTTTCATATAACCTTTGGGAAAGTTTATGTCAAGGAGCTGCTGCCGCGCGTCTTCGTTTTCGAGATTTATTCCCACCGCAAAGATAGCGTATTGCCGCCTTACCACCCCCGATTTTTTAAGATCCTCCGCCGTGATTTTTCCTCCGCGGTAAAGATCCATGAGTTTCAGATCCGACTTTATCCATTTCATGAACTTGTCCAGTTCTTTGATTCCCCCAGCCTGCACAGCTCCGCCGTATATGACCTTATCGTAATTTTTCAGCTGGCCTTTTTTGAAGTCGTCTATGGAAACCGCGGGACATTCCAGTTCCTCTGCGATCCATTCCGCGTACTTCTTCGTGGAGCCGTATTTGCTCTTGTAGATTACTATGGTTCTTTCCATCTGCGTCTGTTTCCTTTTACATTTTTACGTTTTCTGCTCTCAAAATTGCCGTCATCTGTTTGCGCAAAGCCTCCGATGGCTCTACCCACAGGGATTCTTCGGTTCGGAAAGTCTTGCCGCTCGGAAGATAAATAAGCACCTCAAATGCGCCCTTGTGCCGCCTAAGATTGGTCTTTATCTCCTCTAGGGTCATGTTTTCATTCATGTCAGCCGGTATGCGAAGTTTGACCATTCCCGCAGGCTCTTTTTTGCGGCTTTCCGGCAGGTTTTTCGGCAGGTTTTTCGGCATATGATTCTGCTGTGGCTTAACCGCCGCCGTCTGTCCGGCTCTTGCCCGCGTCCGTTGGGAAAAGCCCGTCTCGATTGCCTTATCTATATCCAGAACCTCGTCTGCCAGCACCTTCGGCGCCTCGTCCTCTTTGAAGTTCAGCGTTCCTTTTATTGCGATGACCCGATCCTCCTGAAGCAGCTCCGCACATCTTTCGTAGGTGTTCGGAAAAATCACCACCTCCGTAACGCCGTACAGATCTTCAAGGTCAATAAATGCCATCATCTTGTTGCTTTTGGTAATGAGGGTCTTTTTGCCGGCGATCATTCCGCTGATGATGCAGGACATTCCGTCATAAAATGGCTGCTCATCTGCTGCGGACACAGAACCCATCTGCGCCTCCTCACTTTTCATGGCTTCTTCGATGTGCGCCAAATCTTCTCCGGTTATGGAGGATATTCTCCTCATCTTGTCCTTGTATGCGTCAAGGGGATGTCCCGTCAAATACACCCCGAGGATTTCCTTTTCCATGGCAAGCTCGATATTTTGCGGAAATCTTGCAACGTCCGGAAGTGTTTTTCCCATATCCGCGCTGCTCATCACCTCTGCCTCTGTCTGGAACAGTGAAAGCTGCCCCTCAAGGTTCTTCTTGGAAGCGTTTTGCGCCGACTCCACCAGGGACTCATACACCGCCAGCTTCGCGGCTCTGTTTCCCTCGAGGCAGTCGCAGGCTCCGGACTTTATCAGGCTCTCGATGGCACGCTTGTTGACCTGGGAAATGTCGATGTTGTTTATAAAGGTAAAAATATCCTTTGGCTCGCCCTTTTCTTCCCGCGCCTTGATAATCGCCTCGATAACGTTTTCTCCCACATTTTTGACGCCCCGAAGTCCGAAGCGAATCTTGCCTTCCTCAACGCTGAATTTGCTTTGACTCTTGTTTACCGACGGCGGCAAAATCTCTATGCCCATATCGCTACAATTTCTGATATATCTTGCAACCATCTTGATATCGCCTATTACCGATGTTAGCAGCGCCGCCATAAATTCCACAGGATAGTGCTTTTTCAGATAACCCGTTTCGTAGGCGACAACGGCATAAGCCGCCGCATGGGATTTGTTAAAAGCGTACTGGGCGAAGCTTTCCATGTCGTCGAAGATCGCCTCCGCCGCCTCTCGGCTGATTCCGTTTCTTATGCAGCCCCGTATCTCCACATTGCCATTTTCGTCCAGCTTGCCGTCGATGAAATACTCCTTTTCTTTGAGCATTACATCTTTTTTCTTCTTTGACATTGCCCGCCGCACAAGGTCGGAGCGACCGTAGCTGTATCCCCCCAGATCCCGCACGATCTGCATGACCTGTTCCTGATATACCAGACAGCCGTAGGTTACGTCCAAAATCGGCGCCAGAGCCTTGTCTACGTATTTTATCCCCTTGGGGTTCTTCTTGTTTTCTATGTATTTTGGAATCGAGTCCATAGGCCCCGGTCTGTAAAGTGAAATTCCCGCCACAATGTCCTCAAAACAGCTTGGTTTCAGGTTCTTCATAAACTGAGTCATGCCGCTGCTTTCAAGCTGGAAAACCCCTCCGGTATTGCCGGAAGCTATCATTTCATAGACTTCTGAATCGTCGTAGCCCATCTTGGCAAAATTTATTTCAACGCCGTGGTTGTTTTTTATCATTTCCAGAGCGTCCCGTATAACCGTAAGGTTCCGAAGCCCCAGAAAGTCCATTTTCAGCAAGCCCAGTTCCTCGATGGTAGTCATGGTAAACTGGGTGGCAGGCCCCTTTTCAGAAAGATAAAGCGGCACGTATTCGTCGATGGGAGCCTTGGAAATAACCACTCCCGCCGCATGGGTGGAGGCGTGTCTAGGCATTCCCTCGATTGCCTTTGCCATGTCAATGACTTCTCTGGTTTCCTCGTCAGTCTCATAGAGATTTTTCAGGTCGGGGCTTGTTGCCAGTGCCTTGTCGATGGTCATTCCAAGGTCAAAGGGAATCGCCTTTGCAATCTGATCTGTCTTTGCATAGCTCACCGACAGCGCCCGTCCTACGTCCCGAACCGCCTGTTTTGCCTTCATGGTTCCGAAAGTTATGATCTGGGAAACCCTGCCCTCGCCGTATTTTCTGGTAACGTAGTCGATAACCTCCTGCCTGCGTTCGTAGCAGAAGTCGATATCTATATCCGGCATACTTACCCGCTCCGGATTGAGGAAACGTTCAAAAATCAAGTTATATCTTATAGGGTCGATATCCGTAATTTTGAGGCAATATGCGACGATGGAGCCTGCTGCCGAACCTCTGCCCGGCCCTACCATGATCTCATGGCTTTTCGCATAGTTGATGAAATCCCACACGATCAGGAAATACTCCACATAGCCCATGCTTTCGATGGTGCCAAGCTCATAATTAAGCCTTTCTGCCAGTTCCTCCGCCGTATGTTCCTCGGAGTACCTTGCGCCCTCAGCGTAGCGGGCCGCGTCCTTGTCTCCGGCTTTCCCATCCTCAAAGACTACCCCAAAGCGCTCGTAAAGCCCCTTGTAGCAGAGCTCCCGCAGATATTCGGTATTTGTCTTTCCCTCCGGTGCAACAAATTCCGGCAGATGATATTCGCCGAATTTGAAGTCGTAGTTACACTGCTCGGCGATAATGTTCGTGTTGTCACATGCCTCCGGGCAATAGGAAAAGATTTTGCGCATTTCTTCTTCGCTCTTCAAATAGAACTCGTCGTTAGGAAAGCGCATCCGCTTCTCGTCGTCCAAAGTGGTTGCGGTCTGAATAGCCAAAAGCACGTCGTGAGCCTTTGCGTCCTCTCGCCTTACATAGTGAGCGTCGTTTGTGGCGACAAGGGGAATCCCAAGTTCCTCGGAAAGCTTTTTCATGTTGGAAAGGATTGCCATTTCCTCCTCCAGCCCTTGGTCCTGAAGCTCCAGATAGAAATTTCCTTTTCCGAATATGTCAAGGAGCGCCGCCGCTTCTTCTCTTGCTCCGGCATAGTCACGCACAAGAAGCCTGTGCTGGATCTCCCCCGCAAGGCAGCCCGAAAGGGCGATAAGCCCCTCGCTGTGGGCGCGAAGCACGTCCTTGTCGATACGCGGTTTATAGTAATATCCGTGGATAAATCCCTCGGAAACGATTTTTATTAGGTTTTTATAGCCTGCCTCGTTCTTTGCAAGGAGAATCAGGTGTCCCTGCCTTTTGTCCTTTTCGGCGTCCTTGTCGGTCATTTTACGCGCAGCAGTATAGACCTCGCAGCCGATAATCGGCTTGATGCCCTGCTTTTTACATTCTTTATAAAAGTCCACCACCCCGAACATCACGCCATGATCTGTGATGGCGAGATTTTCCATGCCAAGCTCTTTCGCCCGCGCCACAACGTCTTTGATTCTGGCGGCTCCGTCCAGCAGGCTGTATTCGGTATGTACGTGTAAATGCGTAAATGCCATTGCTTCTCCTCTGCATCTTCTTTTTTGTCGGCTTTTGTACCGGCTTTATCCCAGCCACTCGTCTGCGCCTACGTCAGCACCCAGTCCCTCGCAGGTGTAGCACCATACGATTACGTCGCCGTCTTTGAGATAATACGACGAACAGCCGTAGTTCGGGAACCACTCGTTTACCTTATACATCCAGCCGCTTTGCGGACCTCCGTCAAATTCGTAAAGATAGTTGATTCCCTCTATATAATAGGACTCGTAAATCGGCGTATAGCTGAATTCCAGCTGAATATCGTTGTTTCTGCAAAGAGTCTCCAGTGCGTCGAACACCGTGTTGTTTGTGGTGCCTTTGTATGTTGTTTTCTCCAAAATCACGCCGTCTTCCGGGATGTAGTCCCTTATGGACTCGGTTTGCAGCTTGCTCATATCATTTGACAGAGTGTCGCAGCGGATTTCCAGAGTCACCGTCACCGGTTGTTCTTTTTCCGGTTTGAGGGCTGCGTTTCCGCCGTTTGAAGCCGTCGGGTCGTCGCTGTTATCCACCTTGATGTCCTCTGCGTTGAGGTTTTCCTTTTCCTTTTCGGTAAATTTCAGGTCCGAGGCTTTTTCGGTTTTTTCCGTCTTTCCTGTCTTGTCCGAAGTCTTGTCGGTTTCGGCTTTGTCCTCTTTTCCGGCAGATTCATCTTCTGCTTCGCCGGTATCTTGTTCCTCCTGAGCGTCCTTCTCGTAAACGTCTTCTCCCGTACCTATGACGGTGTTTCCCTGTCCGTCGGCAAGTTTCGCGTCTTTATCTTCTATGCTGAGTCCGACAATAGTTGAAATTGCAATCACCGCTACGAGAGCAATCAGCGCGTATTTCCGAACCCGCTTTTTTTTCATTTTTTTGACCAATTCGTTTTGTTCCATAATCTTGTTTCTTCTACCCCTGTGTAAATTCTTTTGATAGTTCTATCGTTATATTTTATCATATTTTTTGCGGTTTTTAAACACATTTTTGTTCTCACCGTGCTCATCTCACCGCGCGGACCCGCGCTCGCATTTTTAGCACAATTTTGCTATTTTAAGATAAGCGCCGCCTTTCAATATCTTTCAGATAATTTTTATGAATTTTTGTGATGTTCTTTCAGAGCAGCGGCGTCATGTAAAGGGGCAGATAGACAATTCCGTTTTCTTCTTTCAAATCTCCCTGTAAATTTTCGCCACACGAGATCAAGATTTTCGTTCGGAACATTTCGCACATTTTCAAGATTTTTATGTAAAAACCGCAAAATTCGTTACAATTTTGCGGCCGTTTCTTCTATTCTCTTTATTCTGTTGTTGATTCCCGATTTTTTGAGGGGCGGGTTGCATAGCTCTCCCAGCGCCGTAATGGATATGTCGGGATTTTCCAGCCGGAGCTTTGCCACTTCTCTAAGCTTTTCGGGCAGGGCGTTTATGCCGATTTTTTCGTCGATTTTTCGGATCGCGGCAACTTGCCTTATGGACGCTTCTATGGTCTTGTCCATGTTCGCATTATCGCAGTTTACGCTGCGCTTAGCGGAACTTACCATCGCCTTTTTGATTCTGATTTCCTCCATGGCAAAAACCTGGTTGCTGGCGCCCATGATTGCAAGGGTATCGCTGATGTAATCCGCTTTTTTCATGTAGACCACATAGTGCTTGCCACGCTTTACGCTCTTGCAGGATAGGTCCACAAAGGAATTTATGAGCTTTCGCAGGTCTGCCGCCATATTCTCGGAGCCTACCACAAACTCCAAATCGTAGCCCTTTTCGGGATCGCTCATGGTCCCCGCGCCCATAAAAACTCCACGGAGATAGGCTTTTTTGCAGCATTTTGTGCGGACAAGACCGTCGTAAATCCCGTCGGAAAAATAGTTGTTGCCCTCTTTTATGAGGAGCATTCCGGTTTCCCTGAGGATCTGCTCGCTGAGGTTATCTGGGTCTATCGTGATACTATAAGCGTATTTTTTGCCTGTTCGCGCCTTTCCCACAGCCTTTCCCTCGCCGATTTCCAGTTTCGTTTCGATGCCGAAATAATCTTGCAGGAGTTTCTTATAGTGTCTTGCTACCGCGGGATTTTCGGTGGTTATCCTGATGGTGAATTTCCCCAGACCCTGAAGCCCGATGCTGCCTGCCACCCGAAGGAAACCCGAAATTTCCGCAAGTTCGCAGCATTTCTTCTCCGGGTTTATTCTGGCTAATTCATTTTTCGTGTCCGATGCAAAAGACATCTTGCTCCTCCTCCAGTAAGTGGTAGGTATCGGTGGCCTGCCACTTACCATATTTGCACGAAATCAAGATTTTTTCTTGGCATATTCCGCGCGTTTTTTAATACTTTCTCGGAACAAATCTCGGGCTGTTACTCTAAAGAGCAACGAACATTAGACTTTTCGTTCACCATCGCGTCGTTGAAATGCGTAGGAAAATTCCCCCTCCGGATGGAATTTATAATACTTGAATTTCTTTTAATGTTAAACCTGTAAGCTTTGCAATGAGTTCTTTTCCCAAACCCTCTTTGAGCATTTGTTTTGCAATCTCGCGCTCTTTCTGCGCTGCACCGAGTTCAATTCCGGACTTTTCACCCTTGGAGAATCCGGATTTTTCACCCTTGGAGAATCCTGACTTTTCGCCTTCGGCAACGC
>CAVKSD010000029.1:3698-17685 GCA_963658905.1 Bacteroidaceae bacterium | reverse complement strand
TCCGTTATCTTGGCTGCAGGCATATATGCCGTCAGGTAATATTCGCCTGCTGCTTCAGGAGCGGTAAAGGTTGCCTCGCCATTTTCGTTCACTACGGCGCCGTTGATATCTGTCAGACTACCGTCTGTCGTATTAACCCATGCTAACTGCGCATTCTCAAGTGCTTCAACTAGATTTTTCTCAACCAACGCATCCATCGGAACGCATCCGTAGTATCCGATGCAGTAGCCGTCCACAGAAGCGTTAACGGTCGATCCAGCTGTCGCTACTAAGCTGCTAACTGCTTCTCCATTTTGCTTCCATACCGGATAGTTGTCCAACGCATAACTATCCTGATACAGGAAAAATTCGACGCTGTCTCCGTCATTCACTGCCGCTTCGTTAATGCAGTAACCGGTATAGCTTTGCCCACCGGGAGCGTATGCATCGCTTTTTAGAACGTCATCATTAGGCGTCTCACCATTGATGGTAAAGCCGCAGTTTCCTGTTTTTTCGCCGAAAATTTGGGTGATGTAATTCTTTTCGCTCACCTGCAAATAATTCTCTTTGCTTTCGCTGGTGAAATTTTCACCATATCTCAGCTCATGCGCCTTTACCAGAACATCAAGTGCTGATACCCCCCCCCCCTGTAACTTGATCTTCATAGCCATAGCTTTCTGCTAAGTTAGAGCTTACCTGCACATTAAACTGCGGTGCTATTAAAAATGCGCCCTCTGCCTGTGCAGTGAAGTTTACTGTTACAGTTGTAGTGGTAGTTTCGCCCACTCCCGCAAATGCCATGCTCGGCATGTAGGTGAACACCATGACCACTGCCATGAGCAGGACCAGCGCCTTTTTCAAGTAAGGCTTAAAATAATTTGCTTGCTTGTTCATTAAAAATCTCCTTTTCGTATATTTCGCATGGGCGTAGCAGTCGCTTTCGTTCCGGGCGTGCCGCTGCCTCTTGCAATATCTATGTAAACACTTTTTGTGTGTAGTGAACTTTCGTCTGCCCCATGGGCGGGCGCCGCCCTTTGCAACGCCGCCCTGTAAGGATGAAAAGTTTATATTTTATTGAAATTCCGCATCTTAACCGAAAACGGAGACGCAGGATTTTTCGTCCTCCATCACACCGCGGTGGGCGGAGCGACAAGTCTACAAATAAAAAGCAGGCTGCCTCTTCCGACAGTCTGCCATCAATTTTGCCTTTGCATTTGCCTGCGCACAAAACTTCTCAAAGTCTTGCCCGCTTTTCGCGTTTTGCATTGATGTCCTTTCCCTGCACTAGAGGTGGTTTTACATCCGAGTGATAGCTCGTCTCCCGGCTCGTCGCTGTGGCTTTCGCTCCTTTGCGCATTACGGTTGCTTGCCAGTAGGGGAATCTCACCCCACTTCCGTTAGTTATCCTCGTTGCGATATTTATTTTTTCTTGCGTTTGCGTATTTTTTCTTTCCGAAATTCATTCCGAAATTCGCAACAAAATTTACATCTCTATCTTATCGCAATCTTTCCCGCTTGTAAAGATTATTTTTTAACAGGCAGAAAAAATTTCATGGAAATTCCGTCGTCCTGCACCAAAACCTCTTTGGGCATCCTAAGAACGCGCCAGGTGATATACAAATCCCCCGCCGCTCCCGTGAAGTTCAAAATCTGGATTGCATAAAGATACCACCAAAACTGCGGCGACTTTGCCGAAATCTCCGAAAGCATGAGGGCAATCACGATTCCCCAGACAATCAACGGCGCAAGGGCAATTACAATATATGCAAACTTGCCGAAAAAGCACCGGCTCCCTGCGTAAAACATGCCTTTTTTAAGGTCTTTTCCGTAGAAAGGCGGCTTTCCACTGAACATTTTTATGAAAAATCCGTGTACGCCTTCGTGGACGAAAATATAAACCACCATTCCGACTATCATTCCGAAAAGAGCAAAAATTACTCTGGGAATCTCCATCCGAAACGCCTCGGAAATCGGATGCCCCGCGCTAAAAATGCCCCAGAAAATCATGACTGCGGCAAGGAAAATCCCAAATACCGCCATGGGTTTTGCGGCTTCGCCGGCGAGGTCAATCCTTTCGCAGAGGTCGTATTCTCCCGGCAGTCTTTCGAAGGCAAAGTCTTTGGAGTCTTTCATTACCTGAGAGCCTCCAAAACCGCTTTCTGCATTTCTTCGGAATCAATTACGCCTTTGTGAAGTATCGGCTTTTTGTCAAGCTCCCGAAGTCCGTAAGGAACCTCGACTCCCGTGGCTTTTTCAAGGGCTTTCACGTATTCAAATCCGTCCTTGCAATCTCCGATGTTGCAAGCCTTTGCAACGCTTTCCGCGAACTTGTAGGCGCTTGCCGTGGAAGCGATTACCGTAGGAGTCTTGTCTCCGGTTTCCTCGGCGTAATCGCAGTAAACCTTGTACGCCACCGCCGTGTGGGTATCCATGAGGTAAGCGTTTTCTGTCCACATCTTTGAAATGGCATGGACAGCGTCTTTTTCCGTGCAGAATCCGCCATAAAAATCTTTGAGCTCAGTCTTTACCTTTTCGGAAACCTCGTAGCGTCTGTCTGTTTCAAGAGATTTCATCCACTCCGAGATGACTTCGCCGTCTCTGCCATTCAAGAGATAGAGCAGTCTTTCGAGATTGCTTGAAATCAGAATGTCCATGGACGGTGAGTTCGTGCAATAAAAGCTTCTGACCTCGCTGCGTATGTCGTAGACGCCGGTTCGTATAAAATCCGTCAAGACCTTGTTGTCGTTTGAGGCGCAGATGAATTTTTTAATGGGAACGCCCATGAGCTTTGCGTAGTACGCCGCCAAAATGTTCCCGAAATTTCCTGTCGGAACGGTTACGTTCATCGGCTCTCCGGCTTTGATTACGCCCTCCGCCACAAGTTTCAGGTAGCTGTAAACATAATATGCCACCTGTGGCACCAGTCTGCCTACGTTGATGGAGTTTGCCGAGGAAAGTTTGATTCCCATTTCTGCAAGTTTTTTGGCAAATTCGTCATCTGCAAAAATCTTTTTTACGCCTGTCTGAGCGTCGTCGAAGTTTCCGCGAATGGCGAAAACGTGGGTGTTTGCGCCGGTCTGGGTTATCATCTGTCTTTCCTGAACCTGACTTACGCCCTCAGATGGGTAAAATACGATGATTTCGGTCCCCGGAACCTCCGCAAAGCCTTCCAACGCCGCTTTTCCGGTGTCTCCGGAGGTTGCGGTCAAAATGCAAATTTTGGACTTTTCGCCCTCTTTGCGGCAGGCGGTGGTCATAAGATATGGCAAAATGGAAAGTGCCATATCCTTGAAGGCCGCGGTTTTGCCGTGGTACAGTTCGAGGAAATGGGCTCCTCCTGCCGGGGTAAGCTTTACGATATCGGCTGCGGTAAACTTGTCGTCGTAAGCGCCTTCAACGCAGGCTTTCATTTCTTCCGGCGAAAAGTCGTCGAAAAATGCACCGATTATTTGGAAAGCCACGTCTTTGTAGGTGAGCTTTCCGGCAGCCATCTGCTCTGCCGCCTCTGCAATGTCAAAGGGCAGAGCAGGGACTGTTACGGGAACGTACAGTCCCTTATCCGCGGCGATGCCGCGGATGATGGCTTTTGCCCCGGTCATTCTCTCCTTGCTGCCGCGAGTGCTTTCATATAGCATGGTTTGTCCTCCTATAATTCATAAGGGTATAAGTGCAAGCTGCCGCCGGCAAGAACCGGAGGCGAGTTTTCGATTTCGCCCAAAGTCCGCGGAATGAGCTGTTAACAGCCCCAGGCGACGAACGCCGGCGATGGGAATAATTCTATTTCAGTTTCGCAACCATTTCGCCGGCCTTCACCTGCTGCCCCTCCGAAACATAAATTCTCTCAACAACTCCGCCCTCTCTTGCGATGATGTTCGTCTCCATCTTCATCGCCTCGATTACGGCAATCGGCTGGTTTGCGGTGACGGTTTCGCCCTCTTTTACCAGCACCTTGATGATGTTGCCCGGAATATTTGCCCCTACTTCAAGCGGATTGTCCTCGCTTGCGTACAACACCGAGTTGGAAGAATTTACCGTTACAGTCTTGTCTTTTATCTTGATGATACGACGATTTCCGTTTACTTCAAAAATCGCCTCTCTGAATCCGTCGTTGTCGACAGGACGAACTTCCTGAAGCTTAACCATAAGCTCTACGCCGTCCTTAACCTTGACTTCGCAGGTTTCGCCCTCTTCAAGGGAGTGGAAGAAGATATCCGAACCCATGTAGCGGAAAGAGCCTTCCTTGCGAACGGACTTGATGTAGTCCTCAAATACCTTCGGATAAATCGCATAGGAGATGACTTCTCTGTCAGTTCCCTCAAGCCCAAGCTCATCCTTGAGTTTCTTTCTGATTGCCTCGAAGTCCTCCGGCGGAAGCAATTCTCCCGGTCTGCATGTAATCGGCTTCTTGTCCTTAAGCACAACCTTTTGAATATCCTCAGGGAAACCGCCCTCCGGCTGACCCATCATACCTTCGAAGTACGAAACCGTCGAATCCGGGAAGTCGATGTTTGCGCCCTTTTCAACTATATTTTCAGGAGTAAGCCCGTTCTGAACCATGAAGATCGCAAGATCCCCCACAACCTTTGAGGACGGAGTAACCTTTACGATATCTCCAAGCATTGCATTTACCGCCTTGTACATATCCTTAACTTCTTTCAGCTTATGACCAAGGCCAAATGACTCAACCTGCGCCTGTAAGTTGGAATACTGACCTCCCGGAATCTCATATTTGTAGATTTCCGCAGAAGCGGTCTGAAGCTCGGATTCAAACTCCTTGTAAACCGGACGAACGTCTCTCCAGTATTCGCTGATCTTCTGAAGTCCGTCAGAGTCAAGCTCCGTATCTCTGTCGGAGTTTTGCAGTGAAGCAACGATGGAGTTAAGCGCCGGCTGGGAGGTAAGTCCCGACATGGAGTTAAATGCCGCATCTATGATGTCAACCCCCGCCTGAGCCGCCATAAGCACCGTCGCCACGCCGTTTCCGGAAGTGTCGTGAGTGTGCAGATGGATCGGAATACCGATTTCCTGTTTCAGGGTTCCGATGAGCTTTGAAGCCGCAGTCGGTTTCAGCAGTCCGGACATATCCTTGATGCCGAGAATGTGAGCACCGCGTTTTTCAAGCTCCTTCGCCATTCTTACATAGTAGTCGAGGGTATATTTTGTTCTGGACGGATCCAGAATGTCTCCTGTGTAGCAAAGGCAAGGCTCCGCAATCATTCCCTGATTGAGAGTTTCGTCCAGAGCGATTTCCATGCCCTGAATCCAGTTAAGGGAGTCGAAGATTCTGAACACGTCGATTCCCGCCTTTGCGGACTGTTTTACAAATTCACGAATCACATTGTCCGGATAGTTCTTGTATCCCACAGCGTTTGCCCCTCTGAGAAGCATCTGCATAAGGATATTCGGGCACTTTTCCCGAAGCATTTCCAGTCTCTCCCACGGATCTTCCTTAAGGAAGCGGTATGCCGTATCAAAGGTAGCGCCGCCCCACATTTCAAGTGAGAAAAGCTTGCGTCCGTAAACAGAAACCGCCGGAGCGATTTTTTCCATATCCACGGTTCTCACACGAGTAGCCATAAGGGACTGCTGAGCGTCACGCATGGTTGTATCCGTAACAAAGAGTCTCTGCTGCTTTCTTACCCACTGAGTAAAGTCCTTCGCCCCCATCTCGTCGAAAAGCTGCTTTGTGCCTCTGCCCTGCAAATCCGCAAGTTCCGAACTCTTGAATTTCGGGAAAACAGGAACATTGTAGCTCTTTTTCATGCCCTTTGTTTCGTTGACAAACTTGTTGCCAAGGAACTCGATGACCCTAAGCTCGGTATCCTGAACCTTTGCGATATCAAGCAAATCAGGTGTGTTTGCAATAAATCCGGTGTCACACTCTCCCGCCGCGAAAGTCGGGTGGTTAAGCACGTTGAGCATGAACGGAATGTTGGTCTTTACGCCTTTAATTATAGTCTCACCAAGGGCGCGGATCGCCTTTCTTCTGGTGTCGTCAAAGGTTCTGCCGAAAGCTGTTACCTTGAGCAAGAGCGAGTCATAGAACGGCGTGATGGTCGAGCCCTGGAAGCCGTTGCCGCCGTCAAGTCTGATGCCGAAGCCGCCCGGTGAACGATAAGACTCGATTGTTCCGGTGTCAGGCATGAACTCGTTAGCCGGATCCTCGGTGGTGATTCTGCACTGAATCGCATGACCCGTTACCTTGATGTCCTTTTGGCTCTTTATGCCGATTTCGTCGCTGTCCAGTCTGTAGCCCTCTGCCACAAGAATCTGAGCCTGCACGATGTCGATGCCGGTAACCATTTCCGTTACCGTATGCTCAACCTGAATACGCGGGTTCATTTCGATAAAATAGTGTTTGCCCGTTGTGTGGTCAAGAAGGAACTCAACGGTACCTGCCGAGCGATAGTCTACGGCTTTCGCTATTTTGAGAGCGTCCTCGCAGATTGCCTTGCGCTGAGCGTCCGTCAGGCAAAGTGCCGGAGTAAACTCGATAACTTTCTGATGTCTTCTCTGGATGGAGCAGTCACGCTCGAAAAGATGAACGATATTGCCCTCTTTGTCGCCCAAAATCTGCACTTCGATGTGCTTCGGGTTTTCCAAATACTTTTCGATGAAAATATCGTCGATTCCAAAAGCCTTCGCTGCTTCCGAACGGGCGGAACGGAACTGCGGAAGCAATTCTTCTTCCGTTCTTACGATTCTCATTCCACGTCCGCCGCCGCCTGCCGCCGCTTTGAGCATAACAGGATAGCCGCAGGAATTGGCAAATTCGATGGCTTCTGCCTCTGTTTCGATGGCTTTTTCAACTCCCGGAACCGTCGGAACGCCTACGGAATGAGCCACGATTTTTGACTGGATCTTGTCTCCGAGGCTATTCATCATCTCTGCGGTAGGCCCGATAAACTCAATTCCCGCCTCAGCGCAGGTCTTTGCAAATTCTTCGTTTTCCGCAAGGAAGCCGTAGCCCGGATGAATTGCGTCTACGCCCTTTGCCTTTGCCAAAGCGATGATTTCGTCAATGCTCAGGTAAGCCCCTACCGGAGTCTTGCCTTTGCCGATTTGATATGCCTCGTCTGCCTTTGTTCTGAACAGAGAATTTTTATCCTCTTCGGAATAAATCGCAACGGTTCTGATTCCCAGCTCTCTGCAAGCTCTGAAAACTCTGATTGCGATCTCGCCTCTGTTGGCGACAAGCACTCTCTTAAATTTCTTGATTTCTCCCATTTTTCCTCTCCTAAAAAAATTTTACTTGACCATGTGAATATCCATCTGCGGATAAGGTATATCTATATTTGCTTCGTCAAAAGCAATTTTAACTTGCTCCTGCAAGTAATATTTTACGTCCCAGTATTTCGGCGTCTCGCACCATACCCTAAAGTCGATTTCAACGGCGCTTTCTCCGTGGTCTGCAACTCCGAAAAACGGTTCCGGCGTTTTCAAAACCTCAGAATTCGACTCCGCCACAGCAAGCAGCGTGTCTCTGACCTTGGAAAGCTCCGCATCGTAGCTTACGGTGAACTTCAAATCCACTCTACGGGTTTCTTCCTTTGTATGGTTCACAAGCACCGACGAAGTTATGGCACTGTTTGGAATCGCCACCGCCTTGTTGTCGTATGTCCTCAGGGTCGTAACCATCAGGTCTATGCTCTGAACGATTCCGCTTGCTCCGGCAGTTTCGATAAAATCACCCTTGACAAAAGGCTTGTTAATCAAAATTATCAATCCGCTTGCCACATTTCCAAGGCTATCCTTCATAGCCAGAGCGATGGCCGCACCTCCGGCGCCCAGCACCGTTACCAATGGCGCAGTAGGTATGTTCAAGCAGGTGAGAGCCACTACGAAAACTACGGTATATGCGGCATATTTTACGGTATTAAGCAGGAACTTGTACACCGATTCGTCCAGCGAGCTTTTTGACAGAAGCCGTCGTGCAAATTTCAGCAGCAGCTTCGTGAGAATAACTCCCACTGCCACGACTAACAGCGTAGTCAAGATATTTTCGCCGTATCCCAACATCTTCTCAAGGGTCTTTTCCGAAAAATTCATTGCATTCCCGCTCCTTTTCTCCGTTTATGCAATTTATATAACTTATACAGTTTATGTGACTTATGCAGTCCCAGCTTATGCACTATGCACTCTGCCGTCAAAGCCGCAGAAGCCGAAAAAGCTTACTCCGCGTAGGTTCTTCCGCTTCTTCTTCTTTCCAACTCATGCAAAAGTTTCTTTCTCAGTCTTATATCGTCAGGCGTAATTTCCACAAGCTCGTCGTCGTTTATAAATTCCAGCGCTTCCTCAAGGGTAAAGGTTCTCGGCGGACTAAGTTTGATTGCATCGTCGGAGCCTGCCGCACGCATATTGCTTACTTTCTTTGCCTTGCAAGGGTTTACAACCATGTCGTCGTTTCTGGAATTCATCCCCACGATCATTCCCTCGTAAACCTTGGTTCCCGGTTCCACGAACATCTGGACTCTCTCGCCGATATTGAAAAGCGCGTAAGGGGTGCAAACTCCCTCCTCCTGGGCGATGGCAACGCCATTTGTACGCTGCGGAATCTCGCCTTTGTATTCGTCAAATGAGTCAAAACGTCTTACCATGGTTCCCTCGCCACGGGTATCGTTGATGAACTCGCTTCTGTATCCAAGCAGGCCTCTTGTCGGCACGAGATATTCTATGCGGGAATATCCGTTTTCTCCTGACATCTGCTTCATCAAACCTTTTCTTATGTTTAATTTATTTATGACCGTTCCGGCATATTCGTCCGGTACAGATATAACAACTTCTTCAACGGGCTCAAGGGGTTTGCCGTTTGCGTCCTTGTGCAAAATTACCTCCGGCTTTGAAACCGCAAGCTCATAGCCCTCTCTCCTCATGTTTTCTATGAGAATGGAAAGGTGCAGCTCACCTCTGCCGGAAACCTTGAAGCAGTCCGTGGAATCCGTTTCTTCCACCACAAGACCTACGTTTACTTCCAGTTCCTTGTTCAGTCTCTCCCTGATGTGTCTTGATGTTACGAATTTTCCTACTTTTCCGGCGAAAGGCGACTTGTTTACCATAAAGTTCATGGACAAGGTCGGTTCTTCGATATGGATCATCTCCATCGGCTGCGGGTCTTTAGGGTCGCATATAGTCTCGCCTATGGAAATATCCGAAATTCCGGATACCACAACGATGTCTCCGCAATGTGCCTCCGGTACGGCGGTTCGTTTCAGCCCTCTGTATACGAAAACCTGATTTATCTTGCGTGAAACTATGCTGCCGTCTGCCTTGGCAACCGCAACGGTCTGTCCTTCTTTGATGGTTCCCTTGGTGATTCTGCCGATACCAAGTCTTCCGATATAGTCGTCATATGCAAGGGTGGAAACCTGAAATTGCAGCGGTTCCTCGTCCAAATCCGGATAAGGCTGGCAATGCTCGATAATCGTATCAAACAGCGGCGTAAGGTCAAGGCCACCGTAGCCTGCCGGACTCTTTTTGATCTTGGCGTCTCCCTCGCCTACCAGCACGCCAAGGGCTTCCTTAGGGTCTTTGACTGCAATTCCTTGACGGGCGATTCCGTAAAGAATCGGAAAGTCAAGCTGCTCGTCGTTTGCTTCCAGATCCATGAAAAGCTCGTAAACCTCGTCCACAACCTCGTCGATTCTGGCGTCCTTTTTGTCCAGCTTGTTTATGAACAGAATAGGGTTGATGCCCTGTTCCAGTGATTTTTTCAGAACAAATCTTGTCTGGGGCATCGGGCCTTCGCTGGAGTCTACCAGCAGGATAACCGTATCCACCGTCTTCATGATACGCTCAACTTCGGAGCTGAAATCCGCGTGTCCCGGCGTGTCCACGATGTTTATTTTTACATCGTTGTGCATAATTGAACAGTTTTTTGAATAAATAGTTATTCCTCTTTCTCTTTCGATATCATCGCTGTCCATAACGCAGTCCACCACTTCTTCGTTTGCCCTGAAAACTCCGCTTTGATTAAGGAAAGCGTCAACCAGTGTGGACTTTCCCGCATCGACGTGAGCGATTACCGCTATATTTATAATCTTTTCTTTTTGACTCATTACGTATTCCCTCTTTCGTTGAAATTTTAACAATTTCCCGTAAATTTCAATAATAATTTATTGTATCATAACACGCCGAAGCTTGCAAGCCTCGGCGCTGAATATTTGACTTTTTTCACTTTTTTTACTTCTGGCGAGCGTTTATCAGAGCGTTTTATACCCTGTATTTTCTTATAATCGCCTCTGCCACCCGTATGCCGTCCACCGCAGCGGAGGTGATTCCTCCCGCGTAACCGGCTCCCTCGCCGCAGGGATAAAATCCGAAAATCGGCTCAATGCCGCCGTCATTTTCAAAGCTTCCTTGCATAAACTCGTCCCTGATTATGCGTACAGGTGAGGAGCTTCTGGTTTCCACCGCCGTCACAACGGCGTCGTCATCATCAAAGTCTTTGATTTTCCTGCCGAGATGGGGCATCGCCTCCCGAAAGGCTGCTGCGGCAAATTCAGGCAAGGAATTTTCCACCGCAGGCGCCTTGCCGTCTCTCAGCTCGCCCCAAGTGGATTTCGGCGGTCTGTATCCTCCGCCGCCGTTTGCAAAGGCAAGTCTTTCGTATTTTTCCTGAAATTCCACCCCCGCAAGGATTTCCTCCGATCCGAAGTCCGAAGTACGCACGTCGCAAAGCAGTGCGCTGTTGGCTACTCCGCTTGCCCTATCACGATAACTCATGCCATTTGTCACAACGCCGCCTTTCTGTGAGGATGCCACTATGACCTCTCCGCCGGGGCACATACAAAATGTATATACCCCTCTGCCATTTTCGCAGCGGTGATTTATCTTATAGTCCGCAGGGGGAAGTCCAACTTCCTCCGCTGCAGCTCCGTACTGCGCCCTGTCAATTACCTCTTGGGGATGCTCTATCCTCAAGCCGATGGAAAAAGGCTTTTGCTGCATATATATTCCCTTCGAGCGCAGCATCCTGAAAGTGTCCCTGGCGCTGTGTCCGAGCGCAATAACGCAAGTCTCGGTCTGCAAAGTTTCTTCTCCGCAATAATCTCCCATATCGTCTATTTGCTTTATACGTAAACCGTTGATTTTCCTGCCTTCAGCTCCCCTCTCAATGAGAATATCGCAGAGCTGGGAGTTGAAGCGAACCTCGCCGCCGAGGGAAATTATCTCTTTTCTGATGTTCTTTACGACATCCCGCAGAATGTCCGTGCCTACGTGGGGTTTCTGCTTATATAATATGTCCTCCGGCGCTCCGGCTTTTACCAGTTCCTCCAGCATCTTTGCTATTCTGATGTCTTTTGTGCCCGTGGTGAGTTTTCCGTCGCTAAAAGTCCCTGCACCGCCCTCGCCGAACTGGACGTTGGACTGGGGGTTAAGCCTGCCCGTTTCCCAGAATAGCCTCACGCTATCTGCTCTTTTCTCGACGCATTGCCCCCGTTCCAGCACGATAGGCCTGTACCCTGCCTGCGATAGGATGAGCGCGCAGAACATCCCCGCCGGTCCGAATCCGACGATTACAGGTCGCCCTTTCAGCGTTAGTGCATCGGAGCCCGTCTCCGGGAATTTGTAGGAGTTGTCCGGCGTAATTTCCAGTTTTACTTTGCTATCCGAGGCGAGCCTTGCCTGCTTCTGCGGATTTTTTTTATATACGCAAACAAAATCCACCGAATATACCAGATAAATGTTCTTTTTATCTCTGGCATCAATGGATTCTCTGGCAATTTTCCAGTCTTTTATTATCAAATCGCTCCTGCCGAGTTTTTTAAGAACTTTCTGCGGAAGAAGCTCCCGGCTTTCTCCGGGTCTGAGTTTAATCTGATGTATTCTGTACATTTTCCCTCAAACGATCTTTGCTATTTATCTATTATCAATTCTCTTCTCTTAAAATTTCGCCGCAATTCCTTTGCCCGCAAGGATTCCGGTGCGCCATGCGTGGTGAAGATTAAAGCCTCCGCACAGCCCCGCGTAGTCCGTAACCTCGCCACTGAAAAAAAGTCCCAGAATGATTTTCGACTCCATGGTTTCTTCGCAGATTTCTTCCCATGAAACGCCCCCGCAGGTTATCTGTGCCTCTTTCCAGCCCTTTAGTCCGGTAACAGGTACTGCAAAGCATTTGATGCCTTTTGCCAGTTTTTTTATTTCTGCTTGGGTAAGGGCTGAAATAGCCTTGTCCTTTTCCACGCCTGCCCTCGCCGCAACCGCTTCCGCAAGGGATTGTTTGAGAACGCTTCCCAAGGCATCGCATACACCCATAGGCTTGCATATTCTTGTGGAATCCTCCGCCGCTTCTGATATAGCCTGCACATCCTGGGATTCGCTTGTACTCAGCCGCTTTATATACTCTCCGAGTTTTTTTTCTTCAAAATCAGGGGCAAAATCACAGACCAGTTCATATCCCTCAAAAGACATTTCTTCCATTTTTCCCATTTCCCCACGGGGCTTTAGTCTGTTTGACAGGTTCATGATACAGATTCCCGAAAGGCTGTCCTCTCTGAACTGAATTTCTCCTGTTTCCGCCGCAAGCTCCTTTCCGTCAAGACGCAGTTTCACCTCCGCCTTTGCCCGCAGACCTTTCAGCCGTTTTATTTCCGGCATATCCGTGCAGATTGCGGTAAGCCCGGGAGCAAGGGGAATTACCCGATGTCCGAGTTTTCTTGCCATCACATATCCGTCTCCGGTGGTTCCCATGGCAGGATAGGATTTACCTCCTGTTGCTATCAAGACCTTTTTTGCGCATAAGTTTCTTTTTTCGCCCTTTTCTTCAAGGAAAAGAAAGAAGCCGCCCTCAGGGCGCGCTTCCACCTTTTTTACTTCGCTGCTCAGCCTTATATCCGCGCCGGCAAGAATTGCCCTCTCCGCAAGAAAATCCGCAAGCTGCCTCGCATCCTCGCTGTAGGGATACATTCTTCCATCGGCGTCCTTTCTCAAAAGAATGCCGTTCTGCTCAAAAAATTCAAAGACTTCTTTGTCCTCTGCACAAGCGACATTGGAAAGATTGCATCTGCCGTTTCCCGTGGCTGCGAGTTTCCTCGCCGCCCGTTCTTTTTTTTCAAATATAACTACCGAAATCTTCGGATTGGTTTTCTTTATCACGAGAGCCGCCGCAAGTCCGGAAGCCCCTGCTCCTATAATCGCAACATCATAATCATACTTACTGATTTTGCTCATTTTCGGCTACCTCTGTGCCCGGCTTCGGCACCATCGTAACATCCAGCAGTTCCTCCGGAGTCTCCTCGATCACCTTAACCTCGGCTCTTGCCTCCTTTGCAACCTTGATTGCCTCTTTTGCCGCCTCGTGAGCCTCTATAGCCTTTGCCGCCGCGTCCTGAAGCATTTCCTCTTTGGTTTTGAGGAGAGTCGGCTTCATAATGATGATCATCGCTCCGATGTGGAAAATATTGAATCCCTGCACAACTATGCAAAGTCCTACCATTGTAATGGTGGCAAGATTGAAAATATCCACGTCAAAGAAAACATAAATTCCGGCAATCAGATTCAGCAGTCCTATAGCCATGTGGTCGTAGAACATCCTGTCCCGCTCGTTCATTTTTTCCCAGCCCATTACGAAATTTCTCGCTCCGGTGTTGATTACCCAAAGGCCCAGAACCATAGGAACTACCGCGTCCGCCGACAGTTTGTTCAGAAGAATCAATCCGCCCAAGAGGAAGGTGGTCATTCCGTCAATCAAAATCCAGGTTCTGTCGTCCTCGTCGCCTCTATAGCTGTTATATGACAGGCATTCCACGATGCCGCCCAGAACAAACAAAATACCGATAACAAAGGCAACCGACATGAAAGTAATTCCGCCGTTTGCGATCAAATATATTCCAGCGCCCATAAAAAGAACGCCCGTAAGCATTGTTAAAATTCTCAAAGTCTTGTCCTCCTTCGCATATTCATTATACTTGCAAATCCTTTTCAAGTCAAGAAAGGGGCTTTTTCTTCACAAAATATACAAAAAATATGGTATAATGGTTCTCTCGATTATATCGGCGGCGTTGCCGAG
>CAVKSD010000029.1:0-3622 GCA_963658905.1 Bacteroidaceae bacterium | reverse complement strand
GCCGAGGGGTAAGAACCATTGAATCACAGCTTAACAATTGGGGCTGTGGTATAATCGCACCTAAAGACGGACAAAATCAAAAGAAAGGCAAAAAGGCAGGCAAAAATGGACAGAGTGATTCTTCACTGCGACATGAACAGTTTTTTCGCTTCGGTGGAGCTGCTGGAGCATCCCGAGCTTCGTGCAAAGCCCGTAGCGGTGTGCGGGGACCCGGACAGCAGACACGGAATTATCCTTGCAAAAAACGAAGCGGCGAAAAAATACGGCGTAAAAACCGCCGAAACCATATGGCAGGCACGGAAGAAATGCAAAGATCTCCTTCTTCTGCCTCCCCACATGGATAAATACAAGCTCTTTTCCCAAAAGCTTAACAAAATATATCAGCGATACACCGACCTTGTGGAGCCTTTCAGCATAGACGAGTCATGGCTTGACGTAACAGCCAGCACCGAGCTTTTCGGCAGCGGCAAACACATTGCGGACGAAATAAGAAATACCGTAAAACGGGAGCTGGGGCTTACCCTTTCGGCGGGAGTGTCCTTCAATAAAACTTTTGCAAAAATGGGTTCAGAATACAAGAAGCCCGACGCCACCACCGAAATTACACGCGAAAATTACAGGGAGCTTCTCTGGCCTTTAGACGCGGGGGAAATGTTTTTTGTAGGTAAAGCCACCGCCCAAAAGCTTGCCGGTATCGGTATCAAAACCATCGGCGATATCGCGGCAAACAGCCCGGAAGCGCTCTCCACACTCCTTGGAAAACCCGGCAGACTGCTGTGGGAACACGCCAACGGCATGGACGATTCCCCGGTGGCACATTTCGATCATCGAGAAAAAATCAAATCCGTAGGAAACGGAGCCACTTTCAAGCGCAACCTTACAACCGAAGACGACGTTAAAATCGCCCTTACCGCCCTTTCGGATACGGTAAGCGGCAGGCTTCGGAAATACGCCATGAAAGCTTCCGGCGTAAAAGTTGACATAAAAGACCCGGACTTTAGAGTCGTTTCACGTCAAAAACAGCTTTCCACGCCAACAAACGTCAGCGGAGATTTTGTCAATGCCGCAATGGAAATAATACGCTCAGTCTGGAAAGAAGGTCAGCCTATCCGCTTAATTACGGTTACGGGAATTTACCTTGTTGACGAGGATGAGGACGTCCAGATGAGCCTGTTCAGCGGAAATGAAGAAATGCGAAAAAAAGGCGAGGCCTTGGAACGCACCATGGATTCCGTAAGAGAAAAATACGGCTCCTCCTCAATCGGATTTGCCGCAGTGCTTGACAATGATATAGGTGTAAATGTAGGCGGTTCGCCTCACGAAAATAAATCGGAATAAAGTCTAAAGCAGAATATAGCGGAAGTCAGCCCTTTAGATTGCAGGCTTATCCGCTGTGTCCGGATTCGGCGCCTTGCCGCTGAGGACTCTGGTTGCCTGCACCCTGTTTGAAGCGCCTAACTTTTTATACAGGTTCGAAGCGTGAACTTTTACCGTATTCGGGGACAGATACATCGCTCCGGCGATTTCCTTGTTGTTTCTGCCTTCCAGAATATATGCGGCGATTTCCCTTTCCCTTTCGCTCAAAGCATATTTTTCGAATATCTTTTCCAACTTATCCTGCTCGCTTGTTTCTTCGGATTCTTGCGGTTCGATATGGTCATCCGTGGAAAAAATTTCTTTGGCAGAAGTTTCTTTGACAGAAGTTCCGGCAGTTCCGGCGCTTTGCTGCGCGGCTGTTCGACCGCTTTCCGGAGCCGCTGCCATAATCGACCGCCACACAAATACAAGGTTTGCGGTGTTAAATGCCATCCAAAATACTATGTATACGATCTCGTCGTTTACGAAGAAAACGTACTCCGTTCGCTGGTCTATGATGGTAGCGGTGGAGACGAGACAAAGAAGCACGCAAAGTACATTGTAGAGAATTATATTATAATAAGCCCGCTTGCCCTCGCTATCCTTGAGAGTTTTCAGGTACTTTCTGCCCAAAACAAGCACGATTATGATAGGAATCAAATTTAAGAAGAACATTACCGAGGCATAGACCTTATCATCGGGATAAATCGGTCCCAGGGAATGGATGCTGTCGCCGAAAAGCACGCTCATCCCAAAAACCACGAACCAGATATCCAGCCCCCATGGTTTCGGGCTTTCGGTAAGCCTCCGTTCCACCTCAAGAAGCACATACAAAATCCCGATTTCCATGACATTTTGAAGCACGTAAATCCATTGAACACCTGCATTTCCGGTTATTCCGCCCAAAAATCCCGTCAGAAAGTCGCATAAATTAAACACAAAAACAAGACCTAAGAACACGGTCATGCCGCTACTGAGCATCATTGTGCTGTCCGCTTCCAGGTGTTTGCCCCTTGCCGTAATCTGAACGGCGATGGTGCTTGCACCAATTATAATTGTCGCTATATATCCGAGTATAAGATATTCGTGCATTTTCTACCTCTTAAAAAATACCACCCACATCTATATTAAACCATATGCGACCGCCATAGTCAAGAAGAACCGAAAAGACCAAGCGTCGTGCTTGGTCTTTTCGGCTTTATTCATCTAACTAATATATTAAGGAGAACTTTCGATTCTCGCATAATATCTTTAACTACATGCGGTTAATTCTAACCCTTTTTTTAAGCTTCGAGAGCCTTGAGAGCCGCCTGCTTCTCAGCTTCTCTTTCTTCTAAGATCTTCTCATATTCTTCGTCTGTCAGTTTCGTCATTGTGATGCCTGCATAGCCGTAGAATACGGATACAATCGGGTTAACCCAGTTCAGAACTGCATATGGAATGTAGCTCGAGTCTACACCGAGGAAGTTTCTCATCGTAGCACCGCAGGTGTTCCATGAGAAGAAGTTCGATGTGATTGTTCCTGCGTCCTCGAGACATCTTGAGAGGTTCTCCGGACGGAGTCTCATGTCTTCGAAGGATTCTTTGAACATTCTGCCCGGAAGTACCAATGACAGATACTGGTCGCAGCAGATTGCGTTGGTCAGGATGCACATAAGCTCTGTTGAAAGAACGAGGCCGCCTCTGCCCTTTGCAACCTTGAGGAACAATGCTGCGAAGGAAGCCATCATGCCTGTGCAGTCAAGGATACCGCCAAAGCACATTGCAGCGATGATGATGGAAATTGTCCACATCATACCCTGCGAGCCGCTGGATGAAAGAAGATCGCCAAGCTTGGAAACCATTTCGGAAGCATCTTCCGGAACATTTCCGAGGGTAATACCATTGTTCAAAATGGTAAATACATTGTTGATTACTTTGTCTTCTAATACAGCTTCCAGGTGTGCTCCGTTGTAGAACATAAGCGGAACTCCGAGGAGCGCGCCGCCTACCAGCGAAGGGATCGCCGGAAGTTTCAATGCTACAGCGATGATTACGAATACCGGCGGAATCAGCGTAAGTACGCTAATGTTCGAAGATGCGCTGATGAAGTCAAGGATTTCCTGCATAACAGAAAGGTCAGCTTCGTTATTGGAAGCGAACATGAATCCCATAACCGCATAAGCAACAAGCGCGATACCAAGGGAAACCCCTGTGGTATAAACCATGTGTTTGATGTGTCCGAACAGAGTTGCGCCTGCCATAGCCGGAGCAAGGTTAGTTGTGT
>CAVKSD010000028.1:0-18179 GCA_963658905.1 Bacteroidaceae bacterium | reverse complement strand
CGCACAACTTTTATGATGACAACGGCATCTTCCACTGCAACCTGATCGACCTGCTACTTGGCAGGGTAGAATTGTTCTGACAAAATGACATATGTATCCATGGGGAGTACAATACTCGGAGAGACTGAAAATATATGCGAAGGGACGGAATTTGCGTACCGGAATTGGTACTCACTGCCACTCAGAGCGAGCGTCAGAGCGCAATGTTTAATGCGGCACTTGGCGAAGACGTGGAATCCGTAAGACCGATGAGCTAAGAAAGGTTCAGACGGCTCTTGATGTCGTAAATACAACGGCAAGGATGGAATTTGAACTTCCGGAATAGAGATATTCCTCCGTCTGAATTTGCGATATATATGTCATCGCCTAAAAAAGTGTCTAAAGTCAAATTGAAAAGGCGAAAAAGTTATTGATTATCCCTTATTATTCTGAATAATAATTCAGAGAAAATTTATTCAGAAAACAGAACTGAAAGGATTTTTTATTCATCATCGGATACATCCTCGTTCACAGGCTCCATTTCTTGGAATAGATAGGCTTGACAAGAACATACGTAAAACGGGTCTTGTTTCATATCTATTTCCTCGCTTCACAATCAAAATCATCGGGCATTGGAATACTATCACGTGCCAGTTCTTCTAACTTTACGCAGCTGTCAAAGGCGGCGGGGAGGGTGTCCCCGCAGGCAATCATGCCATGGTTTGACATAATCGCACCGTAGTTTTCGCCAAGGGCGGCTGCGGTGTTTTTTATGAGAGCCTTTGTGCCGGGAAGTGCGTATTTTGCAAGGCGCACAGGGTTTGTAAAGCCGCCGGTTGTTTCGGCTGCCGTAGCGTTTGCTTCCGCAGCCGCATCTACCGAAGTCTCAGAAAACGCCGCAAAAGCCGCTTCTTCCGTAGCAGGCAAGTCTTTGCGGGCGGCTGCATATACGCTGCAATACTTGGAATGTGTATGGATAACGCCGCCGATTTCCGGACGGTTTTGATAAACCTGGGCATGAAGCCCTTTTTCTGAGGTGGGCTTTAGCTTCCCCTCATATTCCAGAGTCTTGATGTTCACCTTAACCATATCCCCCGCAGACAGAACCTCATAGTCGATGCCGGAGGGAGTAACCAGCATATATTCCGTATCAAGCCGGGCGGAAAGATTTCCCCATGTGCCCTGAATAAGACCGCAGGAAACGAGCTTTCTGCCGTAGTCTGCAAGCTGCTTCCTAAGAGCAAACTCACGGCTCCCGTCGCCCTCCATGGGATTTGAACCCACGAAAGCCTTGGGCTTTGAATATTTTTTGAGGTAAACCGTTCGCATCAGTTTCCGCTCGAACACGTTTATGTGGCATGGAGCGCCGATTTTTTCCGCAAGCAGGGTGACTTCCGCGGATTTTTCCAGAACGCTTAGGGCAACTTCTGCTTCCTTTTGGCTACGTCCGATTGTAAGGGTATATCCCGCAAAGTCGCCGTTTTCATCTTGTCCGGTGATTACAAAGCCACCGGCGTTATTTCCGAGAATTTTGATGAGAGAGGCTTTTGCATTTTCAGGGTCCCTGCGCCCGTCGATTACCGGAGCCTTTGTGCCGATAATCTGCGCCATATCGTCAAGGGAGGGGATCAGCGCCTCGCCTCGTTTCAGCCACTCCATGCAATATGTCGTTCGTGAGGTGAGGGCAAAACCGCCGCCTTTTCCGCCTAAATCTTCAATCTTTTCAAAAATTTTTTCCATATCTAACCTCTATATCCAATCACCAAAAACTATGAACGCTTCGCATCTAAGCCTCCGTAAAGCGTTCCCCGTTTGCCAGCTTATAAGCCTTTTCGAGGGAGCGAAATACATTCTTGTAGTCGGAAAACAGCTTGTCGTAAACCTTTGCATTTTCCGGATTCGGGCTGTATCTCTTTTCGATTTTAACGAAATCCTTTGCGGCAGAAAAGCCCGGAAGCTCTCCAAGCCCGATGAGTGCCACCACGGCAGCTCCCACAGCCCCTGCGTTTCGAGGGTCGCGAACCACCGCAAAATGTTTGCCTGTGATGTCGGCAATCATCTGCATCCAGCCATCGTCCAGAGCACCGCCGCCGATTATGCGGAAATTATCGCAGGAAAATCCATAGTCTTTTTTATAGTTTTCAAGAATCCAGCGGAGATTGTAGCCGATTCCCTCGTAAACCGCCCGCATGAGATGCTCGCGGGTATGAACCATAGTAATATTGAAAAGGGTGGCTCTGGTGGTGGTGGTGGAAACAGGGCAGCGTTCACCAAGCATCCACGGGGTGCAGATAAGATGGTCGCTTCCCGGCGGAATGTTCTGAACGACTTTATCCATATAGGCATAAATCCCCTCGCCGTATTCTTCTTTTTCCCGTGCGAAGAACTCGTCGCAGATCCACTGGATATTCGCTCCGGCAGACTCGGTAATTCCTGCAATCAGGTTCATTTCCTTGTCCGCGGACTGAATCGCCGCCGCGCCATGCCTAAATTTGTCGGCGGTGCGGCTTGCGCAGGCAACCCAAGCGGAGGTACCAAGGTAAATGTGCAAATCTCCGTCACCGCACATTCCGGAGCCGACAGCCGCAGCCTGAACATCGTCGCAGCCGCCAAGCACCGGAGTGCCTTCTAAAAGCCCGGAAGCCTCGGAAGCTTCCTTTGTGAGCCCACCTACGATATCGGTGCTGCATACAAGTGGCGGCAGCTTTTCCATGTCAACGCCTGTGAACCTCATTACGCTGAGCCAGTCCTTTTTCTTAAGGTCAAGCCCATAGGATGATGCCCCCGAAAGCTCTGTGACCATTTTGCCCGTAAGCTTGAATTTCAAATATCCGTTTACATCGAGAATTTTGTAGGTTTTCTTATAAATGTCCGGACGTTCTTCCTTGAGCCAGACGATTTTTGCGATACAGTCCTTGCCCATGATAGGAGTTCCTGCCGCCAAGGTAAAAATCTTCTTGCCGCCCAGCTTTTTCATTATGCTTTGCGCCTGTTTTTCTGCGCGGCCGTCAACCCATGTAATGTTGTTATATAGCGCGTTGCCGGCTTCGTCCACCGGGATGATTCCCTGCGCCTGAGTGGAAAAAACTACGCCTTTTATCGAAGCCGGGTCGATATTGTTTTCCGAAATTATGCGTCTGCAAGCCTTTGATACCGCCTGCCAGTAGTCCTGCGGATCCTGTTCAACCCACGCCGGATTCGGGTAATATGTGGGATAGGCCTCCACCGCGGTGGCGATGATATTTCCGTCGAAATCCACCAAAACCGCCTTGTCCGAGCTTGTCCCCATGTCGTGGGCGAGAATATAACGCGCTTCTTTTGCTTCACTTGCCATGATAAGTTCCTCCCTCTGCGGCTTGTACCGCAAGTCATGTGCTGCCCCCTGGGCGGGACATTATTTTCCGCATTTATCTGTTTTTACAACCTGCTTAAATACATTTTCGAAGCGGTTAAGAGCCTCGTCGATGATTTCGTCCGTGTCTGCCATGGATGTGTAAAGCCTGCTGCCTGCAAGGGTTACGATGCCGTTTGCCATGTATGCGGCTCCCATTCTTTCCATGGAATCCTTGCGCCTATACATCATGTCCTTGTTCCTTAGCAGTCCCATAGCGGATTTTGCCAAGCTAAAGGACGAGAAGTCGAAGCTCATTGCGCCGGTGCATTCCAGATGGACGATGCTGCCCTGGTTGTAGGCTACGAAAGGAAGTCCGTAGCGCTGGATAAGTTCCTTGAGCCCGTCCGCAAGTCTGTCTCCTGCGCGGCCTGCGATTTCACAGGCTCCCGTGCGGGCGATTTCGCGAATCGCAGTGTAGCCGGCGAGAGCGGAAAGGGGATTTGCCGCAAGGGTGCCGCCTACATAGGCTCTGTGCTTGCCGCTGGCAAGACCTGCCGCCATCAGACCGGCATATTCTTTCTTGCCCCCTACGCCTCCTGCCGCAGGGTAGCCTCCTGCTACTATCTTGCCAAATACCGTAAGGTCAGGGACGATGTCAAACAGACCCTGAGCGCCGGAAAGTCCCACACGGAAGCCCGTAACGACCTCGTCGAAGATGAGCAGTGCGCCGTATTTGTCGCAAAGGTCGCGAACACCTTTGTTATAATCGAAGGCAACGGGACGGGTGCCGCTTTCAGGGCCCACAGGCTCCACGATAACAGCCGCCGTGCCGCCTTTTAACTTGTTCCTGCGGAGCATTCCCTCCAGCATATTAAGATCGTTAGGTCTTACTTCGTCGGTTCTTGCATAAGCAGGGCTTGGAATCCCGTGGGATTCAAGCAGTCCCCGGCTTCCCGGAATTTTCAGCCCGTAGACCATCTGATCCGACCAGCCGTGATATGCGCCGCCGATTTTGATTATGCGCTTGTGACCCGTCGCGATTCTTGCGATTCTGAGAGCCGCCATGACGGATTCCGTGCCGCTTCCCAGCATACGGAACATCTCCACATTCGGCATATGCTTGTTGATTTCCTTTGCGATAAGAAGCTCCGCCTCATGCAAAAGCCCCGTAACCGGGCCGCAGGTCTCAAGAAGCTCCATAACCGCCTTGCGAATAGGCTCATAGTTGCTGCCCAGAATCGTCGGGCCCCCTGCCTGCAAGAAGTCGATGTATTCGTTGCCGTCCCGGTCATAGAGATAAGCACCGCAGGCTTTTGAAAATGCAACGGGGAAAGGCTTGTTGAAGGCTAAATTGTGCTGAACGCCTCCCGGAATATACTCCTTGGCTTCTTCGTAGATTGCCTTGGACTTCTTGCATTTTTCGTCATAATATTTCAAAATCGTATTTTCGTAGTAATCGTCGTTAACCTCCCAAATCGGTTGGGAGGTGAGCCTGGCAAGCCGTGCGTTTATCTCATTTGGGTCGTCCCAGCGATAGATGCCGGAGCCGCCGATTCCTGCGGATTTGGTGGCGGCGCGGTCTGCACAGCCGGCAGCTTCGCAGCCTGTATTTGTATTTGTCGTTTCGTCAATCGTGTTCATATATTAGTCTCCTTTGAGTCCTGATTCTTTTTAGTTTTCGCGCCGCTGCGCCCGTTTGTTGGTATTCAGGGAGCCGCGGTATACAAAGAAGCGGTCGTAGAGAAATTCGCTCGTAAGATTCGCCGCCATGGTCACCGCAAGCACCGCATATTCGTTCCAGCCGATGTCCGTCAGCGCATTGCCCCACCAGGTGGAAAGGGGAGTAAACACGCAATAAAAGGCGGCAACTTTGAGCATGGCAATAGGCACATTGTTTGCGGATTTGAATGTAAATTCCCTGTTAAGGGTAAAATTCCAAAGCACGGATAGTGTCAGCGCCGTCAGGTAGCAGGGCGTGTAGGAAAGCGCCGTCAGCTCGTGCATCAGCGCAAAGGTAATCGCCTGAATTATTCCCGCCGACGCGGAAAACAGCACGAATTTGATGACCTGGGCGGCGTTTTCTTTAGATGAAAGCGCCTGACCTTTTGCAGCTTTTTCTTCCGGCGAAGGCGCGCGTCTTTGCATAGTTTTTTCTTTGTTCATAGCAGGGCTCCTATGTTAAACCATTTTCTTCGGGTCAACCCACTGATCGAAGTCTTCTTCGCTGACAAGATCAAGCCTCAATGCGGCTTCTTTCAGGGTAAGGTTCTCCTTATGGGCGAGTTTTGCGATCTTTGCGGCATTTTCGTAGCCTATATGCGGATTCAGCGCCGTTACAAGCATGAGAGATTTTTGCATATTTTCTGCAATCTTTTCACGGTTTGGGCGAATGCCCGCTGCGCAGTGAAGACTGAAAGAATGCATGGCGTCCGTCAAAAGCCGCGCCGATTCTAAAAAGTTGTGAATCAGAACCGGCATGAAAACATTGAGCTGGAAATTGCCCTGCGACGCGGCAAATCCAATGGCAGCATCATTTCCCATGACCTGCACGCATACCATTGTCAAGGCTTCGCACTGTGTCGGATTTACCTTTCCCGGCATGATGGAACTGCCCGGCTCGTTTTCCGGAATAGTAATTTCGCCGATGCCGCAGCGGGGACCGCTTGCAAGCCAGCGAATATCATTTGCGATTTTCATCAGATCGCAGGCAAGGGCTTTCATTGCGCCGTGACAGAATACCAGGGCATCCTTGCTTGTAAGGGCATGGAATTTGTTAGGGGCGGTTTCAAAATGTTTGCCGGTGATTTCGCTGATTTTTTCGGCGGAAAGCTCTGCAAAGCCTTTCGGAGCATTGAGCCCGGTGCCAACCGCGGTGCCGCCAAGCGCCAGCTTGCGAACGCCATCAAGCGATGCTTCGAGCATTCCCTGCGTTTCAATAAGCATCGAATGCCATGCGCTGATTTCCTGCCCAAGTGTAAGGGGAGTGGCGTCCTGCAAATGGGTTCTTCCGGTCTTGATAATATCCTTGTTTTCGTCTTCCAGCCGTCCAAAGATTTCGGCAAGCTCATCAATAGCAGGAAGCAGATGATCTTCTACTCCCATGACTGCGGCAATGTGCATTGCGGTAGGGAAAGTATCGTTGCTGCTCTGGGACTTGTTTACATGGTCGTTGGGGTGAATGATGCTTTTTCCGAGAATTTCGTTTGCACGATTTGCGATTACTTCGTTTACGTTCATATTTGACTGAGTGCCGCTTCCTGTCTGATATATGACGAGAGGGAAGTGATCCTGAAGTTTTCCCAAGATGACCTCATCTGCCGCCTGCTGAATCGCAGAGGCCCTTTCTCCGTCAAGTACGCCGAGGGCAAGGTTTGCCTGTGCGGCGGCTTTTTTCAAAACGCCGAAAGCTGCGATAATTTCGCCCGGAACGCGCTGAGTGCCTATCTTAAAATTTTCGTAGCTACGCTGGGTCTGCGCGCCCCAGTAGCGGTCAGCGGGAACTTTGACTTCGCCCATTGTATCGTGTTCAATGCGATATTCCATTATTTATATCCTCCGTTTTTTCGATTTTGTCAGTTATTTTGCAGATTCTTCGCATTGCTTCTTGTAGCAATCCATAACGGCCTGCGCCACCCGTTTTACCACCAAAGGATTGAAACCGTCAGGCAAAACATATTCTGCGGACAATTCTTCTTCCGGAATGACGGAGGCGATGGCTCTTGCGGCGGCTTCTTTCATTTCCTCGGTTATGCGAGGGGCTCCGCAGTCCAATGCTCCCCGGAAGATGCCCGGAAAGGCGATGACATTGTTAACCTGATTAGGAAAGTCCGAACGGCCTGTGCCTACAACGGCTGCGCCTGCTGCTTTGGCTTCGTCCGGCATGATTTCGGGAACAGGATTTGCCATTACAAATACAATAGGGTCTTTCGCCATGCTGCGGATCATATCCTGAGTTACGGCTCCGGGTTTGGAAACGCCCACCAAGATGTCCGCGCCCTTTAGAGCGTCGGCAAGGGTGCCTGTGATATTGTCTTTGTTTGTGATTTTTGCCATCTTTTCCTGTTCGGGGTTATTGTATGGCGCACCTTCATATATCGTCCCCTCTCGGTCGCAGAGTATGATGTCGCCGAATTTGAGGCGGATAAACATTTTTGCGATTGAAATTCCGGCAGAGCCGGCTCCGTTGATGACGATTTTCAGATCCCCGGATTTCTTTCCTGTGACTTTCAGGGCGTTCAAAATGCCCGCACTTGTGATGATTGCCGTACCGTGCTGGTCATCGTGGAATACCGGGATGTCGCACATCTGGATAAGCCTTTTTTCGATATCAAAGCATCGAGGTGCGCTGATATCTTCAAGGTTGATGCCGCCGAAACTCTTAGAAATGAGGTAGACGGTATTTACGATTTCGTCCGGGTCTTTGCTATTTATGCAAATCGGCACCGCGTCGATTCCCGCAAAAGCCTTGAAAAGGGCGCATTTTCCCTCCATAACCGGCATTCCCGCGGCAGGTCCGATGTCCCCAAGCCCCAAAACAGCCGTGCCGTCTGTTATGACCGCAACGGTATTGCCTTTGCCGGTGTAAGTATAGGCAAGTGCTTCATCCTTTTGTATTTCGAGGCAAGGCTCGGCAACTCCCGGCGTATAGGCAACCGACAGCTCCTCCTTGTTTGTGATCGGGCATTTGCACCGGATAGAAAGCTTACCTTTCCATTCGGCATGTTTTTTTAATGCATATTCTTTTTTTTCGTCCATTTTTGCCTCCCTTATATCTCATGTATCATAGAAACTAATTGGTTAAACTAAATATATTATACACACTTTTGAATTTTCGTGATAGACTTTTTCGCGCAGAAATGCTATATTTATAGAGAAATTTTATATGAAAAATCACAAAATCAAAATATAATTTCAAAACAATGACAGAGATTTTTACACAGGAGGTTACATATGGCAAGTTTATGGGGCGGACGGTTCGAAAAGGAAATGGACGATATAGTCAAAGAATTTAATGCGTCCATAGGATTCGACCGGCGCATGTATAAGGAAGACATTGAGGGAAGTATCGCTCATGTTACCATGCTGGGAGAGCAGGGTATTGTAAGCAAAGAAGAAGCAGACCAAATTATCGAGGGGCTCAAAATCATCGAAAAGCGCATCGAAAATGGCGAGGTCACATTTTCCGTCGAGGACGAGGACATTCACATGGCGGTGGAGAGCCGACTGATTGAAGAAATCGGAGAGGTTGGCAAAAAGCTCCACACGGCAAGGAGCAGAAACGACCAGTGCCAGATCGACAGCAGGCTTTATCTCAAAAAGGAAATCGAGGACATCCTGCATCGCCTGTGCTATTTGGAGTCGGTCATTCTGAAAAAAGCGGAAAAGTATGCAGACGCGCTGACGGTGGGATTTACCCATATGCAGCATGCACAGCCTATCACGATCGGCTTTATCTTTATGGCATATTTTCAGATGTTTCGCAGGGACATGGAGCGTTTGATAGATGCGCGCGACCGCATGAATCTTTCCCCGCTGGGAGCTTGCGCTCTGGCAGGAACCACGCTTCCCACAAACCGCCATCGCACCGCCGAGCTTTTGGGATTTAGGGCGCCTACCGAAAACGCCATGGACAGCGTCAGCGACCGGGACTATATGATAGAATTTATGAGCGACGCTTCGATTTCGATGATGCACCTGTCCAGATGGGCGGAGGAGTTTGTATGGTGGAATTCGCAGGAATTTTCATATATCGCAATCGATGACAGCTATTGCACGGGAAGCAGCATCATGCCGCAGAAAAAAAATCCGGATATGGCTGAACTTTTGAGAGGAAAGGTCGGCAGAGTATACGGAGATTTGATGCAGCTTCTGACGGTGATGAAAGGGACGCCGCTGGCATATAACAAGGATTTTCAGGAGGATAAGGAAAGCCTGTTTGACGCCGTGGATACCTGGAAATCGAGCATTACCATCTTTGCAAATATGCTTGACAAGACGGAGTTTCGCATGGATATGATCGAAAAGCAGTTTAGCAAGGGCTTCCTGAGTGCGACGGATATTGCGGAGCATTTTGCAAAGCAGGGTATTCCGTTCAGGGAGGCGCACAGCATCGTTGGGCGCATGGTAAAGGCGTGCGAAACCAAGGGCTGCGACTTCGAAGACCTGACCGAAGATGAGCTGAGAAAAATCGACCCGCGCATCGGAAAAGAAGCACTGGGGGACATCAGCATCAAGACTTGCGTAGACGCAAGAGTTTCCTTTGGCGGTACTGCGCCGACAGAAGTCAGAAGACAGATCAAAACCGGAGAAGAATGGCTGAAAAGCCTTGAGATTTGATAGCAGGAGTAAGATGCACAATATTAGAGCCGCCCAAGAAGTTGATGAAATTCATCGACTTGCAAGGCGGCTCTGCCTTCATCAATATCGGCGCTGCCGAGCTTAAATTCAATCAGAGCATATCTTCCGTCACGTAAATGCAGCACACAATCAGCTTCAAGTCAATTTAAAACGTATAGGTTTGCGAGATTTTACTTTATAGATTTGTGGCAATTTGACAACCGGATTTGCGTTACAAAGTATTACTATGGTGGTATAACTGATGCATGAACAGAAAGTGAGGATATTGTATGTATACAATCAGAAAAGGGACGGAAGACGATATTTCGCGGATTGCGGAGATTTATGACCATATTTTGACCGAAGAGGAAAACGGCAGGGCAAGCGTTGGCTGGGTTCGCGGCATTTATCCCACAGAGGAAACGGCAAGGGAAATGCTGGCAGCAGATGAGCTTTTCGTACTGGAAGACGAGGGCAAGGTTCAGGCAGCGGCGAGGTTCAACAAGGTTCAAGTACCGGAATATGCAAATGCAAGCTGGGAATGCGCCGATGCGCCGGACGACCGAATCATGGTTTTGCACACCCTGGTGGTTGACCCCAAAAGCGGCGGCAGAGGCTACGGCAGCGCCTTCGTGGATTTTTACGAAAAATATGCCTTGGAGCAAGGCTGTCCATATCTTCGCATGGATACCAACGAGAAAAACGCAGCGGCACGCAGGCTTTACGGTCATCTGGGCTATAAAGAAGTGGGGATTGTGGACTGCCAATTTAACGGGATCCGAGGTGTGCGTCTTGTGTGCCTTGAGAAGTCGCTATTGACATAATTCATAAAAAAATAATAAATGTGGATTTTGCAGAAGATATAAGCAAAATATATATGTAAAAGCGAGAGGCAATACACAATGCCGGCATATATGGAATAAGAAAAAGAAGAAAAAGGTGCGGCAGACTGCAAGCCTTGACTATGCAAAATCGGCGTATATTTTTCCGAAAAAGTAAACAAACTAAAGGTGTATAGAAATATAACACGGAGAGGAGTTTGCTTTATGAAAAAGAAAACGGCTGTAATTTTAGCTGTGGTGCTGATGGTTTCGCTCTTTGTATTTACGGGGTGCGCAGATGATGAAAACGCGCTGGGCGACGGCGACCAAGGCAGTGCTTCGCAGGATATAGCAGAGGGCGCCGATGACATAGGCGACGGAATCGAGAAAGGCGCGGAGGATATCGGAGACGATTTGACAGGCGACAATAAGACTGCCGACGATAAGGTTAACGATAACGACACCACGGAAAACAAGAATGACGGAAGCAAAGTGAATAACTGACAACGGGCGAGGTCTTCCCATGGAACAGCCGCAGGGTATCACAAGGGTATCAGAAAAAGGCGGCGGCAGGGGAAGACCTTGACTTTATTTTTGAGATGCTCTATACTTTTTGCAGGAAGGAGTCAAAATTTACGGACTGAATATATGAGAAAAAAGAAAACATTTCACAAAAGAACCGCCGGAAGAGGAGAAATCATAACGGGGATAATCGAAAAACACCCGAAAGGTTTCGGCTTTGTAAGACAGGACGAGGGCGGCGATATATTTATCGGCAGAAACAATATGCTGGGCGCTATGAACGGTGACTTGGTGGAGGCGGATTTGCTGCCGCCGTATCTTTGGACGCGCTCAAAGGAGGGCATAGTAACCAAAATTTTGCAGCGAAACACCGTTGAAGTCGTAGGAACCTTTCAAAAAAACAAAGGCTTCGGATTTGTAATAGCTGACGACAAAAAGATACAAGAGGACATTTTCATAAAGAAAGATTTTTTCCGTAGCGCTCAGAACGGAGATAAAGTTGTGGCAAAAATCACTCAATATCCCGACAAGACCCACAGCTCCGAGGGAAAGATTACGGAAATAATCGCGCGAAAGGGACAGACCGGAAGCGACGTGCTTTCGATGATTCGCGGGGCGGGACTTTTTGAGACTTTTCCAAGCAGGTGCAACGCAGAAGCAAAGGCACGCTCCAAAGAAGAAATCAGCGAAGAAGTCCTTGCAGGAAGAAAGGACTTGAGAGACAAAAATACGATCACCATTGACGGAGCTGCGGCAAAAGACCTGGACGATGCGATTTCTATCGATGTGCAGCCAAACGGAAATTATCTCCTGGGCGTACATATTGCCGACGTGAGCCACTTTGTGGAGGAGGACGGATATCTTGACCGTGAGGCGCTGAAACGCGGCACCAGCGTATATCTGCTTAACCGCGTGGTTCCAATGCTTCCAAAGGTTCTGTCAAACGGTGTGTGCAGCCTGAACGAAGGCGAGGACAGGCTTACCCTTTCCTGCTTTATGGAAATCGACGAAAAAGGCGAGGTGGTTTCCCATGAAATCTGCGAATCAGTCATTCGCTCAAAGGCACGAATGATATATGACGACGTTTCGGATTTGCTGGAAAATGATGAATCTGAGGCTTCTGACGCAGCGAGCAAGCCGGAAAAACTCATGATTGAACGACTGCGGCAAAAATACGATTTTCTGCGAGAGGACTTATGGAAAATGGCGGAGCTTGCGGCTATACTCAGGCACAGGCGCAAGCAGCAGGGAAGCCTCGATTTTGACATACCGGAAGCCGAGATTATCCTCGACGGAGAGGAAAATCCCATAGAAATCCGCCCCGCAGAGCGCAGAATCGCAAACCGCATGATAGAGGAATTTATGCTGGCGGCAAACGAAACGGTGGCGGAGCATTTTTACTGGATGCAGTACCCGTTTCTGTATCGCGTCCACGAGAAGCCGGAGCCTGAGAAAATGGTGGAACTTAAGGCTTATCTAATGAACTTCGGCATACATCTCAAAGGCAGCGCCGACAATATAAATCCCAAAACCCTTGCGGACATAATTTCCGGAATTGAGGATGAGCCATATGAGGCGGTGGTCAATCGGGTAATGCTGCGAACCATGAAAAAAGCCTATTACAGTACGGAGTGCGAGGGGCATTTCGGGCTTGCGTTCCGGTACTATTGCCACTTTACATCGCCGATTCGTCGCTATCCTGACTTGTTTATTCATCGCGTGATAAAAAAAGCGGTGACAGGGGAGATGACCGAGGCGAAGCTTACAAAATACAGAACCGACGCATTGAATGCGGCAGAAGTTTCCTCACAAGCCGAAAGAAAGGCTCAGGAACTTGAGCGTGAAGTAGACAAACTTAAAAAATGCCAGTTTATGCTTAACCACATCGGAGAAGAATTTGACGGAATTATCAGCGGTGTAACCGACTTCGGCGTTTATGCGGAACTTGCAAATACGGTGGAGGGCATGGCATTCGCCCGGAACCTCAGACGCCCATATCAGCTTGGAGAAAAGGTGCGAATCCGCGTTCTGGACGCAAGACCCGCAGAACGGCAGATCGACTTTGAGATACTGGAATAGATAAAACGATACAGGCAGTCTAAACCAGGCTGCCTGCATCTTTGCAAGCACAAAGGCTACTGCGGGATACAAAGCTCCGAACCGATTATGAGATTATATGGGTCGATACTTGGATTTGCCCGCATCAGGGCGTCAAGTTTGATATTGTGCATTTTCGCGATTAAGTACAGCGTGTCTCCCGCCTTTACGGTGTGGGTCTTCTGACACTTTTCCGGAACCTGCGGCAGCTGGTCTTCCGTGCCGGGTATGCAAAGCCTCGTGCCGATTCTGAGATTATAAGGGTTGTCGATGTCGTTTACTTTCATGAGAAGCGTAACGGGAAGATCGTATTTTTCGGCGATGGAATAGAGGGTGTCTCCCTCGCTTACTGTGTAGACGTCGATACAAAACAAGCAATTGTTCATTCTTAGCCACCTTTCTGAAAATCCTATGAATCTTTTGTGAAGTTCAAAGGACATAATATTTATAATATATATATTTGAAAACAGGCAAAAATGTGATAAAATATTTGCATTAACTGCGAAAGGAATCTAAGAAGGAATCTATAATGAGAGAAAAACTGAGAAATATGAATCCTATTATATGGGTTTTACTTATCATAATGCTTGTGGAGTCGATTATGAGAAGCAATGTATCTATCTGGGAATGGGTATATATGAAGCTCATGCTGCTTCCGGGAATAATCATAGGGCTGTCATTTCACGAGGCGGCTCATGCCTTTGCTTCCTATAAATTAGGGGATCCTACCCCGAAATTTCAGGGAAGATTGAGCTTAAACCCCATGCATCACATCGACCCCATTGGGTTTATCGCCCTGCTTTTTATCGGCTTCGGCTGGGGAGTTCCGGTACAGATAAATCCGGATTATTACAAGAATCGCAGATCCGGAGAGCTTATCGTGGGGCTTGCGGGAGTTGCGGCAAACCTTGCTGTTGCAGTGGTTATTTCCTTTGCCCTCAAAGGGTTTGCGGCTACGTCCTTTGCGTATAGCGGAGTAGGGTCGATTATTTACGAAATGCTGATTTATGTGGTTTACATCAATCTGGTGCTGATGATATTCAACCTGATTCCGATACCGCCGCTGGACGGCTTCGGAGTGCTTACGCAGATTTTCAGGCTCGACCGCTACGACTGGTGGTACACCGTATATAATTACGGATATTACATCCTGCTGTTTGCAATCGTTTTCAACATTCCGGCGCTGTTCATCACTCCGGGAGTTAGCTTCTTTGTAAATATTTTGCTGTAAGGATTGACCGGCGCGCGGCACGAAAACTATCCTTTCTTTCCGTCATAGGTCAGGTTGACGGGAGAGAGATTAAGATACTTCAAAATCATCATGGTGATTCCGATGTCGATCAGGTTAGGATATTCCATGAAGTCGCAGCCCATGATGCTGCGTATTTTTTCAAAACGATAATAAAGCGTATTCCTGTGAATAAAAAGTTGTTCACAGGTTTTTTTTATGGAAAATTGATTGGAGATGTAGGTAAACAAAGTATCCACCAGCATATTTTCTTCCTCGGCATCCGCTTCGATCAATTTGATCATAGGTCGGAAACAGAGGGAATAAAGACTCCTTGAGCCGGAAATTTCGTTTATGATATCCACAATTTTGTATTCGTCGTAGAGATATATGTTTACATCGCCGTCCAAGCGCTGTCCAAGCTGCAAGGCTGCTTTTGCAAGCTCGTAATAGTTTTGGGTGTCCGCCTCGTCCTCGAAAGGGGAACTGATGCCGACCTTGAGGAAATTTTGCTTCAAAAATTCCTTGAGCATACTGATGTTCTTGATATCGCTGACGCTGTCTTCGCTGAAAAGAAAAACAATATATGAGTAGCATAGTAAGGAAAAAATCGGAGAAGAACGGAGAAAAAATACGAACGAATATAAAACGGCGATAATTACCCTTAGCGACAAGGGAGCCGCAGGGCTTCGGGTTGACGCCAGCGGTCCGGCGATACGCCAGATGCTCCTTGAGGACGGAAAATACCACGTGGAGGCAGAATATCTTATAGCGGACGAAGCGGAGAAACTTACAGGGCTTCTCGTAAACCTTGCGGACAAAGAAAACTTTGACCTGATTCTTACCACAGGAGGAACGGGATTTTCACCTCGGGACTGCACACCGGAGGCAACTATGGCGGCGGCGGAGCGAAATTGTCCGGGGATTGCGGAATATATGCGGATGCAGTCCTGCGTCATCACACCGCGGGCTATGCTTTCCAGAGGAGTCAGTGTGATTAGAGGTCAAACCTTGATTATAAATCTGCCCGGTAGCCCAAAAGCTGCCCTCTCGATATGGAAAATTCAACCATGCAAGAAAACACAGCCGCCGTGTCCTATACGGGGGAGGAAAGGGCGATTATTTTCGGAGCGGGGCACATAGCCGTAGCTTTGACGCCGATACTGAAAAGCGTGGGATTTCGGGTAACCGTAATGGACGACAGACCCGAATATGTGACGCGCCAGCGTTTTCCTCTGGCTTCTGAACTTATCTGCGACAGCTTTCAAAAAGCGGCGGAACGGGCGGAATTTGCGGAGGATGACTATGTGGTAATCATGACCAGCGGACACGTTCACGACTTTGAAGTTGAAGAACAGGTTTTGCGCTTTGATACGGCGTATGTGGGAGTGGTTGGCTCAAAGAAAAAAATCAAAACCGTAAACGAAAAGCTGCGAAATGCCGGAATATGCGAAGAAAAAATTGCGAGAATCCATACACCCATCGGCATTTCAATAAAAAGCGTGACCCCAGAGGAAATAGCGGTAAGCATTGCGGCGGAAATGATACTGGTTCGGGCAGAAAGACGGGAAAATAAAGCGAAATAAAAATAAAAAAATTGGAAATAAAATATTTATTAGCACTCTAAGCGAAAGAGTGCTAAATTTTTTGTTTATATTGTGGCAGAATAGGGTATATGGATAAACGTAAGGGGTGATGATATATGAACATTGAAAAATATACACAAAATGCACAGCAGGCCATAATGGACTGCCAGAATATAGCAATTTCCGAGGGGCACCAGATGCTGGACGGAGAACATCTGCACATGGCGCTACTGATGCAAAAGGACGGGCTGATCCCGAAACTTCTGAAGTACATGAGTCTCGACCCGACGGCGATAATCGCAGACGTCGAGGAGGAGCTTGAAAAGCTCCCGAAAGTTTCCGGGGCGGCGGACAATATGTATTCTTCAAGGCGGCTTTCCCAGCTTCTTATGCGGGCAGAAAAAATTGCCGAGGAGTTTAAGGACGAGTATGTAAGCGTTGAACACATTTATATCGCCTTGCTTGAAGAAAAAGGCTCGCCAAGCGCGAAAGTTTTCTCAAAATACGGAATTACCAAGAATAAATTCTTGGAAGCTCTTTCCAAGGTAAGGGGAAACCAGCGGGTAACCAGCCAGAATCCGGAGGACAATTACGACGCGCTGAATAAATATGGTCGCGATCTGGTGGAAATGGCTCGTCAGGGCAAGCTTGACCCGGTAATCGGCAGAGACGCCGAAATTAGACACGCGGTTCAGATCTTGTCAAGGCGTACAAAGAACAACCCGGTGCTCATCGGCGAGCCAGGCGTAGGCAAAACCGCGGTAGTCGAAGGGCTTGCTCAGAGAATCTTAAACGGCGACGTGCCGGAGGGACTGAAAGACAAGACGATTTTCGCACTGGATATGGGGGCATTGATTGCGGGAGCCAAGTTCAGAGGCGAGTTCGAGGAAAGACTCAAGGCCGTTCTTAACGAAGTGGAAAAATCCGAGGGCAGAATCATCCTGTTCATCGACGAAATTCATAATATTGTCGGGGCAGGAAGAACCGAAGGCTCCATGGACGCGGGCAATCTGTTAAAGCCGAAGCTGGCAAGAGGGGAGCTTCATTGCATCGGAGCCACAACCCTGGATGAATACCGCAAATACATCGAAAAGGACGCGGCGCTGGAACGTAGATTCCAAAAGGTTTTGGTTGACCAGCCATCCGTTGAAGACACCATTTCAATCCTCAGAGGCTTGAAAGAGCGTTTCGAGATTCACCACGGCGTAAGAATCACAGACGGAGCTTTGATCGCCTGCGCAACCCTTTCCGACAGATATATCAGCGATAGATTCCTGCCTGACAAGGCCATCGACCTTATGGACGAAGCGGCGGCAAGAATAAGAACCGAAATCGACAGTATGCCGTCAGAGCTTGACGAAATCTCCAGGAAGATCATGCAGCTTGAGATTGAAAAACAGGCTTTGGGAAAGGAAACCGACAAGGCTTCCGCGGCAAGGCTTGCGACACTGGAAAAGGAACTTGCTACCCTCAAAGAAGAAGATGCCAGCATGAGAGCCCAGTGGGAAAACGAAAAGAAAGCGATTTCCGAGGTAAAGGGAACCAAACAGCAGATAGAAGAAGTAAAGCGCCAGATGGAAGAAGCGGAGAGAAGCTACGACCTGGAAAAGCTTGCACAGCTCAAATACGGCGCGTTGCCTGAACTGGAAAAGAAGCTGGAAGAAGAAAAGCAAAAGGCGGAAAATGTGGATAATGGCGAGACAAGGCTGCTGAAAGAAGAAGTAAATGAGGAAGAAATAGCAGAGGTTATTTCCTCCTGGACGGGCATTCCGGTAAGCAAGCTTGTAGAAACCGAAAGAGAAAAATTGCTGAAACTGCCTGAAATCCTCCACAAGAGAGTAATCGGTCAGGACGAAGCGGTTACGGCGGTTTCCGAGGCGATCCTCAGAGCAAGAGCAGGACTCAAGGACGAAAACAGACCAATCGGCTCGTTTATCTTTCTCGGCCCTACAGGAGTAGGAAAGACGGAGCTTGCAAAGGCACTTTCCGAGTCCCTTTTCGACACCGAAAGAAACATGATCCGTATAGATATGTCCGAGTACATGGAAAAGCACTCCGTTTCAAGGCTTGTGGGAGCGCCTCCGGGATATGTGGGCTATGACGAGGGCGGTCAGCTTACGGAAGCGGTGAGAAGAAAACCTTATAGCGTAGTCTTGTTCGACGAAATTGAAAAGGCCCATCCTGACGTTTTCAACATCCTGCTCCAGCTCCTCGACGACGGGCGGCTTACGGACAATCAAGGCAGAACCGTTGACTTCAAGAACACGATTATAATC
>CAVKSD010000027.1:0-18261 GCA_963658905.1 Bacteroidaceae bacterium | reverse complement strand
CTGTATAGTAGCTCATAATAGCGATGCAATCGTATGTGCCGCCCCTGCCGTTATGAAAATTTTGCTTGCCACCCAGGTCTGTGCGCCAGTCTGCGAGAAAGTCAGCATATTGCAGTTGCACCATTTCCCAGACAGCCTCTCGCTCAGGTTCCGGATAGTGCAGCGCAATCTTTTCTCTTATCTGCTTTTTGCAGGGCTTGGAGTACAGCACATGGCAGCTGCGGTCAAACTTTAATTCTTTGTCTTTCATCTTCCTACGCCTTTCAAAAATCCATTCTTAGCATTTTCCTCAGTGTCGCCTGCTTCGTCGTAGGCGTCGTAAGGCGCCGCCGGGTCGTGTGGTTTTTTCTTGAATGGTGAGCAGAGTTTATCCCTATGGGCGAAGGCGAAATCCAAATTGTCCGTCCAACCCGTATGACCGGTGATAAATAGCGGAGAAAGCCCTCGCGATCTAAGCTTTTCTTCCAGTTCTGCCAGTGATTTTATGGCAAGCTCGTTGTCCTCAGCCAAACCGGAAATGAAGCTGTAACCGCCGTCAACTCCAAACCACAGGGTATCGCCGGTAAACAGATATTTGTCGTCAATCAGGTACACCATATGTCCCCATGTATGACCGGGAGCAAGAAAACACTCGATTTTTATTCCGTCTATGTCAAAAATTTCGCCGTCACGAAGCAGCTCTTTTTCATTATTTATCGTAACCTGCGGCAGTTTATATAGCCGGTAGCACACTCTGCGATGGACCTCACCGGTGAGATAGCGGTTTTCCGTCTCCCCGATATAAAGCCTGGCGTCTTTGAAAAGCCCCTGGCTGTCCGCTTCCACCGCCCCAACATGATCCGTGTCCTGATGGGTGATGAGAATATGCCGAATCGAACTCGGCTCTATTCCCAGCCATCCCATTTTTTCGGCAAGGCGGTCGTAGTTATATCCTGCGTCAACCATAATGGTGGTATCTCCTTTGCGGTAAAAAAAGACATTTGCCACCCACTCCCGCACGCAGGCAAGGTTTTCGTCGATCCAACCAGTGTTCAGGGGCTTGAAAATTTCCTTGCCGCGGTACATCCTGCTCATAGCTTTTCTCTGAAATTCCGTCGCTTTTTTTGACATGGTATTTGCCTTCCCCAATATTTGCCAATCTAAGTTAGCCATTGCTAACCAACACCATTATATCACCTATTTGAGCTTTTTCAAGGAGAAATTTCGCGTAAAGAAAGGCGGCACATTTCTGCCCGCCTGCCTTTGATCATCTTTCCCGTCGTATTCGTGATTGATGCTTTTTTACTTAAAGTATTTCACTGCCGATTGCGAAAGTTTTTTTATTTTGCTCTCTGCTCCGCGTCGCAATAAATGCAGCGATAGGATTTTTTCTTGGCATCCGCAAGTCGGAAAGTATGAACGATTTCCTGCTCTACGGTGGTTATGCAGCGGGGATTCTTGCACCTGATGACGTTCCTTATGGTCTGCGGCAATTCGAGGTGCAGTTTGCGTTCAAGACTTCCGTCCTTGACAAGGTTTACGGTTATATTGCTGTCGATATATCCCAGTACATCTAGGTCGATATCGATGCGGTCGTCAATTTTGATAATATCTTTTTTGCCATATTTCTCGCTTTCCGCGTTCTGGATAACAGCCACGCAGCTGTCTAATCTGTCAAGCCCCAAAAGCTCGTATACCATCATGCTTTTTCCCGCCTTGATGTGGTCAAGCACTATTCCGTTTTTTACGCCGTCTATATTCATAAATTTCCCTCCATTTTATTTATTTTCCGGTTTTCTTATGCTCTCTTGATGTTGAGCAGGAACAGGATCAGAGCCATGCGTATGTGTTTGCCGCACAGCGCCTGGAAAAAGTAACACGCCCGTGGGTCGTCATCCACCTCTGTCGAAATCTCGTTAACACGCGGCAGCGGATGCATAATCGTCAGGCTCTCCTTTGCCGGCGCCAGCTTTTCGAGATTGAGTATGTAGCTGTCCTTGAGTCTTACATAATCTTCTTCGTTGAAGAAACGCTCCCTTTGTACGCGGGTCATGTAGAGAATATCAAGCTCCGGCATCGCTTCTTCCAGAGATTCCGTCTCCTTCCACTCGGCTCCTGCCTCATCCATTTTCTCCTTGACATAATCCGGAACCTGAAGTTCCTGCGGCGAGATAAGCACAAAGCGGATGCCCTTGTAGCGCAGCATCGCCTCGATGAGGGAGTGTACCGTGCGGCCGAATTTGAGGTCGCCGCAAAGTCCGATCGTCATGTCCTCCAGTCTTCCTTTTTTGCGCTTTATGGTCAAAAGGTCCGTCAGGGTCTGGGTCGGATGGAAATGCCCGCCGTCGCCGCCGTTGATTATCGGCACGGTTGTCCTCTGGGCAGCTACGATAGGCGCGCCCTCCTTCGGGTGCCGCATTGCGATAATATCCGCGTAACATCCTACTGTGCGGATGGTATCGCTGACGCTTTCTCCCTTTGACGCGGAACTGGAATTTGCTTCGGAAAAGCCCAGTACGCTGCCGCCGAGTTCAAGCATCGCCGCCTCAAAGCTAAGTCTTGTTCTCGTGCTTGGCTCAAAGAACAATGTTGCCAGCTTCTTATGGGCGCAAATATTCTCATAAGCGGCGGGATTTACCACAATATCGTCGGCTACCGCAATCAGCCGGTCGATTTCCTCTACGCTAAGGTCTGTGATGTTAATCAGGTTTCGTATTTCGCTCATTATTATTCTCCTCTCATCCAACTTTCATCTGACGGGTTATCTCTGAACTTCAGGATTTTCTCCTTGTCTTTGGCTTGTATATATCCGCTTGCGGCTGCAACATCCACAAGGGTATCAAGATCGCACAGGCTCACATTCTTCACATTATTAGCTTGCATCCGCTCTATGCCCTTTTTCATGCCGTATGTAAAGATGCTGGCAATTCCAAGAACCTCCGCCCCTGCTTCTCTAAGGACATTTACCGTATCTACCGCAGAACCTGCGGTGGAAATCAAGTCTTCCACAACTACCACTTTCTGCTTTGGCAGAAGCTTTCCCTCGATCTGGTTGGTTCTTCCGTGATCCTTTGCCGAACCTCTGACATAACCCATCGGAAGATCCATCAAATGACCGACAATAGCCGCATGGGCGATCCCGGCGGTGCTTGTTCCCATCAGCACCTCGCAGTCCGGATAATTTTCGCGAATCAGCTTTGCAAGTCCGTTTTCTACCAGCGTCCTCACATCGGGTGCGGTCAGCGTCAAGCGATTGTCACAATAAATCGGGCTTTTGATGCCGCTTGCCCATGTGAATGGTTCTTCCGGTCTTAAAAACACAGCCTCAATGGACAGCAGACCTTTCGCAATTTCCTGTTTCAAATCCATTTTAGTTCTCCTTTCGCATTTTAGAGTTTATTTTATCTGCAATATATGTGGGCTTGGTCAACAAATTCTCTCACGCACCTGCGGTAGGCTTCCACGGGATTTTCCGCCTGTGTAATCGGGCGACCCACCACTATGTAGTCGGATCCCAGCTCCTTTGCTCTCGCAGGAGTCGTGACCCTCGCCTGATCTCCCAAGTCGCCATCTGCAAAGCGCACTCCCGGAGTCACGGTAAGAAAGTCTTTTCCGCAGACTTCGTGAACGCGCAAGGATTCGAGCGGCGAACAGACAACTCCGTCAAGACCCGCTTTTTTTGCGTTGGAAGCATAGTGCATAACCACATCTTCCAGCGGCTTATCTATCAAAAGTTCCTCTCTCATGCGCGTTTCGTCCGTTGAGGTAAGCTGAGTAACCGCGATAAGAAGCGGTCTTGTGCCGTCTTCTCGTGTCAGCCCCGTAAGCGCCGCCTCCATCATGGCAGCCGTGCCCGCCGCGTGCAAATTGCACATATCCACATCCAGCTGCGACAGGACTTTCATGCTTCTTTGGACCGTATTTGGTATGTCGTGAAGCTTCAAATCGAGGAAAATTCGGTGTCCTCTTGCTTTGATATCCCTGACGATCTGCGGCCCCTGGCTATAAAAAAGTTCCATGCCGATTTTCACGTAGGGCTTTTCTTCCGTGAACTGCGAAAGAAAGCTAAATGTCTCCGCGGCAGACGCAAAGTCGCAGGCAATAATTACATCTTTTCCCATGTTAGTGTCCTCCTCCAATTATTTCTTTTAAGTCTGTAATACCATATTTTTCGCATACGCTAGGAAGCTCCTCTATAATCCTCTTGCAGGCAAAAGGATCGGCAAGATTTGCCGCGCCGATTTCAACCGCCGTGGCTCCTGCCAGCATCATTTCAATAACTTCCTCGGCGCTGCTTACGCCGCCCATTCCCACAATGGGAATTTTCACAGCCTCATATACCTGCCATACCATGCGCAGGGCGAGGGGCAAAATTGCATGGCCGGAAAGCCCTCCCGTCTTATTTGCTATCACCGGTTTTTTAGTTTTCAAATCTATCCTCATTCCAAGCAGCGTGTTTATCAGGCTGATTCCGTCTGCTCCTGATGCCTCGCAGGCTGCGGCGATCTCCGCTATATCCGTGACATTCGGTGAAAGCTTGATAAGCAGCGGCTTATCCGTGAGCTTTCGTACGGATGCCGTCACCTCTGCCGCCGCCTGCGGACTTGTGCCAAATGCCATCCCGCCGCCATGCACATTGGGGCAGCTGATATTTATCTCGTACCAGCCGATTTGCTTTTTAGCTACAGCGTCTTCCTCAAATTTTGCCACGGTTTGCTGATAGTCACTGATGGAAAATCCGCTGATATTTGCCATAACCGGCTTCTGAAAAAAATTCTTCATTGCAGGAAGTTCCTCGCCTATCACCGCATCTACTCCTGGATTCTGAAGGCCCACTGCGTTCAGCATTCCATCTGGGCATTCCGCAATGCGAGGCGCAGGATTTCCGAACCTGGGCTCTAGTGTAGTTCCCTTAAATGAGAACGTCCCCAGACAATTTATGTCATAAAGCTCCGCAAATTCTCTGCCGTAGCCAAAGGTTCCGCTCGCCGCAATCACCGGATTTTCAAGTTCAATGCCGCACAGATTCACTTTCGTATCTACTATTTTATCTACCATAAGATTTCCTCCCTCTCAAGCACCGGTCCATCCTTGCAGATTCGCTTGCTACCGTATTTTGTTTTGCAAGAGCAGCCCATGCAGGCTCCGAAGCCGCAGCCCATGCGTTCCTCAAAGCTGTACTGTCCGGAAGTCTTTGCGATGCCCTCGATTGCCCGAAACATCGCTTCCGGTCCGCAGGTATAAAAATAGCTGTAGTCCATCCCCAAAAGCACATCGGTTGCAAGCCCCCGGATTCCGGCGGAGCCGTCTGCCGTTGCAAGAAGCACCTCCGCTCCTGCCGCTTCAAATTCTTCTTTATAGAAAATTTCCTTTGCTGTATTGAATGCCATGATAAGGCGCACATGCCGGGCTTTTCCCGTCTCATCGCCCGTTCCTTTCAGCGCCTTTAGCAGTCCGTAGAGGGGCGGGATTCCCATGCCGCCGCCGATCAAAACCGGATTTTCACCTGCTTTTTCGATATCATAACCGTTTCCAAGCCCCGTCAGCACATCGAGGCTTTGCCCGGGCTGCATATCAGCCATTGCAGCCGTTCCCTTGCCGATAACCTTATAAATAATCTTAACCTGCTCATCGCTGCAGTCGCATATCGAAATCGGTCTTCGGAGAAAAAAGCCGTCTATCTTTATGTTCACAAACTGCCCCGGTTTGCGGCAGCCGGAGGCATCGCCTGTCAGCGTCATCTCGTAGACAGACTGGGTAAGTTTTCTGTTATTTTCGATAGTAAAAATTCCTTGTTTCATTTGCCGCTCCACCTTCGTCACAAATATTTATTCCTTGTTAGGACAAAAGTGTGCATAACGAAATCAAAGATTTCTATGCACACATGTCGCTCACTCATGAGCGACGCTCCGCAAGGAGCTTTTGTCATTATTCCGGAAATATCTCATAACGATATTTCCTACATAATAAAAAAAGCCTGCCGTATCGGCAGGTCTAAAATCACATCGCAAGAAACAGAAGCCTTGCGGCAAAGCCCTTTGCTCACGCTTCTATTTCGTCTCTATGTCCACCTTGCCGACATCTCTGTATCGCGCTTAAAGATTTCTTTGTCTTGAATTTTAGCACAAAGGCACCTGCGGTGTCAAGGGAAAAGTCAAATCCCTGCAAGTTTCCGCAAGGAGGACGCAAGGAGTTTCCGCAAGGCGCCTTTTTCGTATTTTTTTTACTTAAAATATTCTACCGCCGATTCGAACATTCTCATATCGTAAGCGCCCTCGACGTTCTTATAGAGTCCGCTTCCTATACGCTCCGAATGTCCCATCTTGCCAAATACCCTGCCGTCAGGGGATGTGATCCCCTCTATTGCGCATATCGAACCGTTCGGGTTGAAATGAATATCCGCCGTAGGCTTTCCGTCAAGATCCACATATTGCGTAGCGACCTGACCGTTTTCTATGAGCCTTTTCAGGACATCATCCTTTGCTATGAATCTGCCTTCGCCGTGAGAAATCGGCACTGTGTATATATCTCCTACCTCGGTCTTTGCAAGCCAAGGGGATTTATTCGATGCAATCCTTGTGCGCACCAGCCTTGACTGATGCCTTCCTATCAGATTGTAGGTAAGGGTCGGACAGCTTTCATCAATATCTCTGATCTGCCCGTAAGGCACGAGGCCCAGTTTTATCAAAGCCTGAAATCCATTGCATATACCGCACATCAGCCCGTCTCTATCATTAAGCAGTTTCATGACTTCTTCGCGTACTGCTGCATTTCTGAAAAATGCGGTAATAAACTTTCCCGAACCGTCAGGCTCGTCGCCGCCGGAGAAACCGCCGGGGATAAATACTATTTGTGTATCTCTAAGCTCTCTTGCGAAATTTTCCACAGAGCGCGCTATTCCCTCAGCCGTGAGATTATTTATTACAACTATCTTCGCATCCGCGCCTGCCGTCGTCAAAGCCTTTGCCGAGTCATATTCGCAATTTGTTCCCGGAAATACCGGTATCAGCGCCTTCGGACGGGCAGTTTTGATGAGGGGAGCCTTTCTTTCCTCTTTTTTATACGTATACGAAATCACAGGTATCTTGCTATCTATAGATTCGATATTGCATGGATAAACAGGTTCAAGCTTCTCCTCATATATAGACATGAGTTTCTCAAGCGAAATTGCAGGCTGTCCATAGCTTATCTCCTGAGCCGGTAGCGTCTTCCCAAGTTTCAGCAGTTCTACGCCATTCTCAAGTATTCCAACCGCTGCACTAGGCATAAGCTCGATTATAAAAGCGCCGTAGCAATATCCGAAAATATCATCAAGCAAGATATCATCGTCAAATCTAAAGCCCACTCCGTTTCCAAGGCACATCTTCATGATTGCCTCTGCTGCTCCGCCGTAGGTAGGAGTATATGCGCTGCACGCCTTGCCGCTTTCCGTAAGTTCATGCACGCGCTCAAATACGGCTTTCAGGGATTCCGGCTTTGGCAGACCGTTTGAGTCATACTCCGGTCTTATCATCATCACTTGATGGCCGGCAGCCTTAAATTCCCCCGATATGATATTATCTATATTTTCGGTGGTAACCGCAAAGGAAACCAGCGTCGGCGGTACATCTATATTTTCAAAAGTGCCGCTCATGGAATCCTTGCCTCCGATGGCTGCTATTTCTAAATCCTTCTGGGCCTTAAATGCTCCAAGCAAAGCTGCCAAAGGCTTTCCCCAGCGCCGGCCGTCTTTCATAGGTTTTTCAAAATATTCCTGGAATGTCAGATATACATCCTCAAATCCCGCGCCGCAAGCGATCAGCTTTGAAACAGACTCTACTACCGCAAGATAGGCCCCATGATACGGGCTTTTTTCCGAAATAAAAGGATTATATCCCCATGCCATAAGGGAACAGGTATTTGTATCTCCCTTTTCCCTCGATATCTTGTGTACCATCGCCTGCACCGGAGTGAGCTGATTCTTCCCTCCGAAAGGCATCAAAACCGTTCCTGCTCCTATCGTTGAGTCAAATCGCTCCGAAAGTCCCCTCTTGGAGCATATATTTAAGTCGCCTGCAAGCTTTGTAAACTCATCGGTGAAATTGCCTTTTATTTCTTTTTTGTGATATTCAGGTGCAGCCGGTGTGATTCTGATATGCTTTTCGGCGCCGTTTGAATCAAGGAACTCACGGGAAAGGTCTACTATCCGCCTTCCGTTCCAGTCCATCACAAGTCGCGGTTCTTCCGTTACATGGGCTACTATCGTAGCTTCGAGATTTTCTTCTGACGCAAGCTCGCAGAAACGCGTCGCATCCTTTGCATCTACCACAACAGCCATTCTTTCCTGGGATTCGCTTATGGCAAGCTCCGTTCCGTCAAGTCCCTCGTATTTCTTCGGCACGGCATTCAGATCGATTGAAAGTCCCTCTGCCAATTCCCCTATGGCTACCGATACGCCTCCCGCGCCGAAGTCGTTGCAGCGTTTTATAAGCCGTGCAGCCTCGCCGTTTCTGAATAGTCTCTGAAGCTTTCTTTCTTCCGGCGCGTTACCTTTCTGCACCTCCGCTCCGCAGCTTTCAAGTGATTGCAGGTTGTGGGATTTCGAGGATCCCGTAGCGCCTCCGCAGCCGTCTCTGCCTGTCCTGCCGCCGAGAAGTATTACTATATCTCCTGCCTGAGGGCGCTCCCTGCGGACATTTTCCGCCGGAGCCGCACCGATTACCGCGCCGATTTCCATGTGCTTGGCAACATAACCTTCATGGTAGATCTCGTCCACCTGGCCGGTTGCAAGTCCGATCTGATTTCCGTATGAGGAGTATCCCGCTGCCGCCGTAGCAACCAGTTTTCTCTGAGGGAGTTTTCCCGGCAGAGTATCCTCTACATTTTTCAGCGGATCCGAAGCTCCCGTTATACGCATAGCCGCATATACATAAGAGCGTCCCGAAAGGGGATCGCGAATCGCACCGCCAACGCAGGTAGCCGCACCGCCAAATGGCTCTATCTCCGTGGGATGATTGTGAGTCTCATTCTTAAAGAGAAGCAGCCAGTCCTCGGATCCTGATTCCGTCTCTACTTTTATCTTAACGCTGCAGGCATTGATTTCTTCCGATTCGTCCAGATTTTTCAGCTTTCCCTTTGCCTTGAGATATTTGGTGACTATCGTAGCCATATCCATAAGATTTATTGGTTTTGTTCTTCCCAGCTCGCCTCTTACGGAAAGGTATTCCTCATAGGCATTCTCTAGCAGCTCGTCCTCAAAGGAAATGCTGTCTATTGTAGTCAGAAATGTAGTATGTCTGCAATGATCCGACCAATAAGTGTCGATCATTTTTATCTCCGTAATAGTTGGCTGGCGATTTTCGGTCATGAAATATTTTTGGCAAAACTTCACGTCATCTATGTCCATGGCAAGGCCTCTATCCTTGATGAACTCGGCCAGCTCTTCCTCGCTCATGGAAGTAAATCCGTTAACTGTCTCCACCGTCTCCGGCAAATCGTATTGCATTTCCAAGGTTTCGAATGTATCAAGTGATGCTTCTCTTGCTTCCACCAGATTTATCACATAGCTTTTGATCCTCGATATTTCTTTTTCCGTAAGATTTCCCTTTAGCATATATACCTTTGCGGTGCGGACGGTTGGTCTATCCCCCTGAGAAATTATCTGTATGCACTGCGCGGCAGAGTCTGCTCTCTGGTCGAACTGCCCCGGCAAATATTCCGTAGCAAACACGATATAGCCGGCCGTGTCCAAGCTATTCGTAACGATGTCAAGCTGCGGCTCCGAAAAAACGGTTTTCCCGGCATATTCAAACAGACTCTTTTCGATATTTTCCACATCATAGCGATTTATAAGCCTAAGCTCTTCCAGCGCACCTATGCCGAGCAATGTATGTATATCATTCAAAAGAGCCCTCGCTTCGTTTGCAAGTTCTTTTTTCTTTTCCACATAAATTCTGTAGACCATTATATTTTGCTCCTTTCCGCAGCAAGCGCGCTTCTTCCTATATCTCGGCGATAAAAGGCATTTTCAAATGATACATGGCTCACATTTTCGTATGCGCTTTCTATAGCTTTTTCCAAGGTATCTGCCGTAGCCGTTACTCCCAGCACTCTGCCTCCGTTTGTAAGCAATTTCTCGCCCTCAAGCTTTGCTCCCGCAACATATACCTCCGCATTAGCCGAAAGCTCGTCTATCTTTATTTCAAATCCCTTTTCATACTTTTTAGGATAGCCCTCGGATGCCATGATCACGCAGCATGCGGATCTGTCGCTGAATTTTACCTCGCATTCCGAAAGTGTCTCACTTGACACTGCTTTCATTATCGTAAACAGGTCGCTTTCAAGCAGCGGAAGCACCACCTGAGTCTCAGGATCCCCGAAACGACAGTTATATTCAATAACCTTTGGTCCGTCAGGAGTGAGCATAAGCCCAAAATAGAGACAGCCCTTGAAAGTGCGGTTTTCCGCGTTCATCGCCGCCATTGTCGGCAGGAAGATTTCTTTCATGCACCGCGCCTCCATCTCCTTTGTGTAATAGGGATTCGGCGCAACGGTTCCCATGCCACCGGTATTTGGCCCCTTGTCGCCGTCAAGCGCGCGCTTGTGATCCATAGAAGAAATCATAGGGATAAGCGTCTTTCCGTCCGTAAAGGAAAGCACCGACACCTCAGGCCCCATAAGAAATTCTTCAATCACAATGCGGCTTCCGCTTTCTCCGAATATCTTGTCTTCCATCGCCGCACGGACGGCATCCTTTGCCTCATGGCGAGTCTTGGCGATCACAACGCCTTTCCCGAGAGCCAGTCCGTCGGCCTTTACTACAACAGGTATCGCCGCCCTATCGAGATATTCAAGGGCCTCATCCATATTGTCAAATACTTCGTAGGCAGCCGTCGGTATGCCGTACTTTTTCATCAGGTTCTTTGAAAAGACCTTGCTGCCCTCGATGAGCGCCGCATCTTTTCGCGGCCCGAAACAGGAGATGCCGGTAGCCGTAAGCGCGTCTACCGCACCCATTACTAGGGGATCATCCGGCGCTACCACCGCAAAATCTATCTTTTCTGCCTTTGCAAAGTCTACCATTCCGTCTATGTCTGTCGCCTTGATATCTACACACGCCGCGTCCTTTGCTATTCCGCCGTTTCCCGGAAGTGCGTATACCTGCGATATTTCTCTGTTTTCTTTTAGCTTTCTTATGATAGCATGTTCACGACCGCCGCCGCCTATAACCATTACCTTCATTGCGAACCTCCTGCATTATCTTTTTAATATGCTATGAACTTGATATTCTGCGAAATTTTGACTGTAAATATCAATGATGGAATAATCTCATGCCTGTGAATGCCATTACCATGCCGTATTTGTCGCAGCAATCTATGACCTGCCCGTCTCTGATGGAGCCTCCCGGCTCTGCCACATAAGAAACTCCGCTCTTTCTTGCCCTCTCGATATTATCGCTAAATGGAAAGAACGCGTCGGAAGCAAGAGATACTCCGGAAATTTCCGACAGGTAAGCTTTCTTTTCTTCTTCGGTAAATTCTTCGGGTCTTACGGAAAAATATTTTTGCCATATGCCATCTGCGCACACGTCCTCTTCATTTTTGTTGATATATCCGTCTATTATATTATCGCGTTCCGCTCTTTTGATCTCAGGCAAAAACGGCAGGCTGAGGACTTTCTCGTGCTGCCTGAGATGCCATGTGTCTGCCTTTCCGCCGGCAAGCCGCGTACAATGTATGCGGGACTGCTGCCCCGCCCCTACGCCTATAGCCTGTCCGTCAATGGCATAGCATACGGAATTTGACTGAGTATATTTTAGTGTAATGAGCGCTACTATCAGGTCTATGCGGGCGCTGCCCGTAAGCTCCTTATTTGCGGTCACGATATTCGTAAGCAGGGAGCCATCTATCCTAAAATTATTTCTCCCCTGCTCAAACGTGATTCCATATACCTGCTTGCGCTCTGTTTCTTGAGGCGTAAAATTTGGATCTATCTTTATGATATTATAGGCACCTTTTTTCTTGCTCTTTAATATTTCCACTGCCTCGTCGGTATAGGCAGGAGCGATCACTCCGTCCGATACCTCGCGTTTTATAAGCTCCGCGGTTACCCTGTCGCAGGTGTCCGAAAGAGCGACAAAATCGCCAAAGGAGCAAAGACGGTCTGTACCCCTTGCCCTTGCATAAGCGCAGGCAATGGGCGAATCGTCAAGCCCCTCTACGTCATCTACAAAACATGCTTTTTTCAGATTTTCCGGCAGGACTCTGCCGATGGCAGCCGAGGTCGGGCTTACGTGCTTAAAGGAAGCTGCCGCCGGCATTCCGGTGGCTTCTTTTAGTTCCTTCACCAGCTGCCATGAGTTGAAAGCATCCAGAAAATTTATATATCCGGGTCTGCCGTTTAGGATTTCGATAGGCAGCTTCTTTCCATCCTCCATAAATATCCTGGCTGGCTTCTGGTTTGGGTTGCAGCCGTATTTCAATTCAAATTCTTTCATTTTGCTCTCCCTGTTTCGCGTCTATAGGCTTATAGTGCTTGCAAGCCCTTGCGAGTTCTTGTTGATAAGGCGGGACTCATATTCGCCGCTCGATATATCTACATATCGCACATATAGCGAAATTTTATTTTCTTCGTTCAAATTTTCCCATAGAAGGTCCGTAAATTCGTCGATGCCTGCGGGAATCTCGATTCTCATCGGCTCACCGCAAAATGTCGGTAGGGGTTCTTCGTTACCTGCATATGTATGGATAAAATGTCCCAGCCCCGCTTCCGGCTCATAACTATAGAAGTACCGCGCACACCTGTTTCCCTCTCTATCCATGCTCTTTAGAATGCTCATCTTGTATGTAAAGTTGCCGCCCTCAAAGCTCACACTTGCGCTTATGCGAGGAGTAAAGTTTGGGCTGTCCGGCTCAAACCTGCGAGTCTGTAGAGCCTCCTCAAAGGTTTTGCCCTCTGATATAAAGTCGCATATCGTATCCGTCTGATCTCCGTTTGTAACGATGAGATTATCGCCTATTTGGGCCACGGCTCTGTAAATTATGAGAGACGGATCCTCTACCTTCGACGCATCGAAAGGCTCTGTATAAATATCCCCGTTTCTTTCCGAAAATACCCTGTTGCGGCTGTTCCTGCTTCTTCCCGTGATGAAATATGCAATTACTGCTTTTGCATCGCCTACGCTTTTTCCGCATACGATTCCCCGCCCCGGATAGCTGTTGTTCCTAAGTATTTCTGCGAGGCTCTTTTTTTCATATATGTTCATATCCTTCCTCCTGTCTTTCTGTCCTTGAGTATCTCGCGGCATACTTTTTCAGCTGCCTCGGGCAAAATTATCCATTCCGCCTCCTGCATCACACGTTTTTGGAGGGTCTGCGGTGTATCGTTTTCACAAACCTCAACCGCTTTTTGCATGATGATACGCCCGCCGTCCGGAATCTCGTTGACAAAATGCACGGTGGCGCCGGTTACCTTTACGCCGCATTCAAGGGCTGCTTCGTGGACCTTTATCCCGAAAAAGCCTTTGCCGCAAAAGGAAGGTATCAGCGAGGGATGGATATTTATAATGCGCTGTGGATACTTTGCGGTAAAGTCCTTTGTCAGAATATTCAAAAATCCTGCCAAAATGATTAGATCAATTTCCGCTTCCCGAAGGAGGCTTAAGATCTTATTCTCAAATTCCTGCTGAGAGGCGCATTTCTTATATGCCACCGTCTCTGCCCTGATTCCTGCCGTCTTTGCCCGTGTAAGGGCATAAGCTTCTTCTGTTCCCGAAATCACAAGCACTATTTCACCGCTTTTCAAAATGCCGCTTTTCTGTGCGTCTATAAGCGCCTGCAAATTTGTGCCGCCTCCTGACACCAGCACGGCTATTTGGGCTTTTGTAGCTGCCAATTCTTTACCCCCTTTGGTCAGACCAAAATAATTCCATCTTCTGCTCTTACGATCTGGCCGATAACATAAGCATCTTCTCCATTTGCTCTCAGGATTTCCAAGGCTCTGTCCGCATCGTTTTTGTCCGTTACGATGCTCATGCCTACTCCCATATTAAAGGTATTGAACATATCTCTTTGCGGAATGTTTCCTCTTTCGGCAATCAGTTTGAATATGGGAAGAACCCGTACATCTTCTTTCTTGATTCTTGCGGCAAATCCTTTCGGTATGCTCCGAGGGATGTTTTCGTAAAATCCGCCGCCGGTAATATGGGATATCGCCTTTACCTGAACCTCTTCGAGAAGCGCAAGTACCGGCTTTACATAGATCTTTGTCGGCGTCAAAAGCGTTTCACCTATTGACATTCCGCCAAGCTCGGGGCAAGGCGTTTTGATGTCTTCGTTTTCCACGTCGAATACCTTGCGCACAAGTGAAAAGCCGTTTGAGTGTACGCCGCTTGAGGCAAGCGCGATAATAACATCTCCCTCTGCCACATTCTCGTTTCTTAAAATTCTGTCCTTATCTACAGCCCCCACCGAAAATCCTGCAAGATCATATTCGTCTTCGGGATAGAATCCGGGCATCTCGGCTGTTTCTCCGCCTATAAGGGCGCAGCCTGCCTGAACGCACCCCTCCGATACTCCTTTTACTATGCTTGCGATCCTTTCCGGCACGTTTTTGCCGCAGGCGATGTAGTCGAGGAAGAACAAGGGCTTTGCGCCGCAGCAAATAATATCATTTACGCACATTGCCACGCAATCAATGCCCACGGTATCGTGCTTATCCATGAGAAATGCCAGCTTAAGCTTCGTGCCGACGCCGTCGGTGCCGCTTACAAGCACAGGCTTTGACATCCCTGTAATATCAAGTTCAAATAAGCCTCCGAATCCGCCTATGCCGGAAAGCACGCCGCCAGTCATAGTTTTTGCAACATGCTCTTTCATCAGTTCTACTGCTCTATATCCTGCCGTTATATCCACTCCCGCCGCAGCATAGCTGTCAGACTTTGAATTTTTCATGGGCCATCTCCTTTTTCATATTTCTTTATCTAAAATTTATCTTTATCTTAAGCTATTTATTAAATTTTGCAGCCAGCGCCGCATCCTTTTCAAGTACCTTTGCGGCTTCTTTTCTGCGGGCCTTGGCAAGCTTTGCTGCCAAAGCATCATCGGACATGGCAAGGATTTCCATAGCAAGGAGAGCGGCATTTGCTGCTCCGTCTATGGCAACCGTCGCCACAGGGATCCCGGGTGGCATCTGTACGGTGGATAAAAGCGCGTCCATGCCGTCTAAAGCCGAAGATTTGATAGGTATTCCTATAACCGGCAGCGTTGTATTTGCCGCCAGCGCCCCCGCAAGATGCGCCGCCTTTCCTGCCGCCGCTATTATAACTCCAAATCCCTTTTCCCCGGCATTGCAGGCAAAATTTCTGGCTTCTTCGGGCGTCCGATGAGCCGAATATACGTGTACTTCAAATGGGACTCCGTATTCATCAAGCTTTTCTATCGCTTTTTCTACTACAGGCAGGTCACTGTCGCTGCCCATGATAATCGCAACTTTTTTCATAGCTCCTCCTTCCAAACAAAAGACAAAAGGGCAGTCTTACTCTGTAAGATATCGAAACTCGTATTCTATTTCGATATTCAAGGTAAGTCTGCCCAGACGGTCGACATAGCAACTCGCTTTTTGCTCCCCTGTGGTACTCCACTTTTCCGTCAGTTACAAAAAGCAATCAAATTCTTTCTTAACTAAAGGATAAATGAAAATGAAATCAGTGTCAACAAAAGAAGCTCTATTTTCGGATAAATTTTAAGGTTTTTCTTTTGAAGTTCGCATTATCGTGAACTTTAATTTTTATAATCTATATTTATGTTCGGGTTTAGCGCATTCTTATGCTTCCCAAATGATCTTTCCTCCAAGCACATTGCGGATACATTTTCCGTAAACCAGCTCTCCTGCAAAAGGCGTAGCTCTGCCCTTTGAATAAAAAAGCTGCGGGTTTATTTCGTAGGCGTGCGACACGTCCCATAATGCATAATCGCCTGCTTTTTCTGCATCTATAAGCCCGAATCGTCTTCGCGGTGCGGTTGCCATAAGTTCGATGAGCCTATCAAGGCTGAGTATCCCGCTTCGCACCAGCTTTGTATATAGCATCGGAAAGGCTGTTTCCAGTCCTACAACGCCCATTGCGCTTTCTTTGAGGCCTTTTGCCTTCTCTTCGGTGCTGTGAGGTGCATGATCTGTTGCGATCATGTCAATAGTTCCGTCAAGAACGCCCTGGAGGAGTGCCTCCTGATCCTGTTTGCTGCGGATTGGCGGATTCATCTTGAATCTGCCGTCCTCTTGCAAATCTTCATCGCATAGCAAGAGATAGTGCGGGGCAGTTTCGCAGCTCACATCAAGTCCGCTTGCTTTTGCTTCTGCAATCAGCTCGACACTTTCTTTTGTTGAGATATGGCAGACATGATACTTGCATCCGGTTTCTTTTACGAGGCGAAGATCATTCTGAATCGGCCTCCATTCGCTTTCGGATGAAATGCCCCTGTGTCCGTGTTTTCTTGCATAGCTGCCAGCATGTATATATCCGTCATTTCGCAATGTTAGGTCTTCGCAATGCGCTACGATCGGCAGGTTCAGCTTCCTTGCAATCTTCATCGCTTCTTTCATAAGCACCGGATCATTAAGCCCCGTTCCGTCATCGCTGAATCCTATCACATAAGGCCCCATGGCTTCCAGTTCCGCAAGTTTCTTTCCCTTTTCGCCTACGGTAATCGCGCCATACGGGCGGACATCAACTATAGCATCTCTTCGGATAATGTCTCTCTGCACGTTTAGGCTTTCCAAGTTGTCCGGCACAGGGTTTAGATTCGGCATGGAAAAAATGTGGCCGTAACCTGAGGCTGCCGCTGCCCTCGTCCCGCTGAGAATTGTCTCTTTATATGAAAATCCCGGCTCTCGCAAATGTACATGGACATCTACAAAAGATGGGATTTTTAGAATTTCGGTATCTTTCATTGCCTTTCCTCCGCCCTTTTTATGGGCAGAATTCTACCACATAAACAGTTCGGATGTCAAGGGGGGCTAACTTGCATTTGTAATCTTCTTTTTACAGTTTGAAATCGTATGTGGGTGCGCTCATTTTTTCCGTCTTGGTACAGTTTGTCCGGTTTGTTTTTCTCTTATTCTTCTCAACTTCTTCCATTCCTGCCTTTCCCCTGAGATCCATCTGCATTCCATCAGTATTACTACGCTTCGTTTATAATGCAATAGTTATACTGATCATCATTCAAAAATCCTGCAAGACATCCATTCTCACTGACCATTCCGAATATAACTGGATCACCCTCATAGCCTTTCGGTGTTGATATTTCTGTGATTTTCTCTTCAGAACTGTCAATTCTTAAAATATGAAAATCGGAGTTAACACAAATGGTTTCATCTGTCTGACTATCTGCCATTCGATAAAGAGCCTTGCTTGTTTTTATCTCCTTTTGCTCTTTCAATCGAAAATTGTACACCATCAGTGAAAATATGTCTGTCTCCGCTTCATCTCCAAGACCACAAACTAAACAGTCTTTCGCAAGTCCAAACGAAGTTACCTTCCCATCAAGCGGCACCATATTAATCACACCATCTTTTCCCGCTAAGACAAATTGTCCTTTCTCGGTTTCATCTTCTACAAGGAAACACAGTTCCTTTGTATTGCTTGCCAACTCAGTGCTTACCAGTTTCAGTTCCTTTGGTAAGGTAATTTCAGAAAATGCCTGTCCATCATAAACCTCAAGTTTGAAAACATTTTCTATCGTATCCTCCCATAAAATCATTGGCTTTTCTTCTATCAACGCAAGCTCCGGTAACTGGTTGTAAAAGTTGCAAATACCAGATCGCAAAACCTTTTCTTCGCCATTCCCATGCAATACTACATTCCATTTCAGCTCATCTTGTATCACAGTATAATCGACATATAGCAGTGCATCGCCGAAAGGTATCGCACTATACACTTGTGCATCCATATCTACTGGGATTACCTGTTTGATAGTGCCATCATCTAATCCATACTTAACAAACCCTTCCGTAGTCGTTGCTGGCCCAACGTTGACATCAATATTTTTTTCCAATGACAGCAGCATATTATCTCCGTCCGCATATTGCAAAAATGTATTGTAGTCTTTGCCTAGAACAAGCTTCGTATTCAACGCTCTGACTCCTGCATCAGATTTCTCCGTTGGACTACATCCAGTGTAAACCAATAACACTGTCATACAAAGCAGAACAACCTTGATTTTCTTTTTCATGATGTCTCTCCTATAGGAATGTGATGATCGTATGCCACATAGTATTCCGCACGAACCGCTATCAGATTGTCTTCTA
>CAVKSD010000026.1:0-18594 GCA_963658905.1 Bacteroidaceae bacterium | reverse complement strand
ATTAAATAACTAGATTTGGTCGGACAGAAGGCGGAGAGACAAAATTGCGGCAGCGCGATTCCGCAGGGGCAAGTACAGTTGCTTGCCCCGTCTTTCGCGGGGCCAACTCGTGCATATACGAGAATGTATGAAAAGCCGGCAACAAAATTGCGGCAGCGCGATTCCGCAGGGGCGGACAGAATTTTCTGCCCCGAGGACAAGCGCAGAGCAATTTATGTCTGCCGGCTTCTATTTAATTAAAATATGATTTGCGAACCACCGTCACCGAGTGCGCCCCGTGTGCAAACTGGCATTTTTTCGAACCAGAGGACGTGCGCCCGAGCAAATTATGTCCCCGAAGCTGCTATCTTCGGGGTTTTCGCTATGCAAGGCATAGCAGGTCATTTGCCGTTTTTTCTCCCATCGACAGACAAAGATTGTGTATTGAATAACTGTCCGAATGAAGCCTTATTCTGTCTTTTTGGAGTGGATAAGGCTTTTTCTTTTTGATATACTTATCTCATCACGAGGGCGGTAGACTTAATTTTTTAGAGTGCAGTTAGCGGCTGCTAACTGACTGCTCGCTCGTTGCTCTCTATGGCAGCACTCAAAAATATCCTGAAGAAACACAGAGCATAGGAGGAATAACCTGCCCCGGGGTAGTTTATTCGTTGTTTGCGTTATCCAAAAACGTTATCAGAGCGCCTGCAAATTTTTCTTTTGTTTTCTCGGTTATTCCGCAGTAAAGCATTGCAAGGGTCGGGTTCTTTTCGTAAAATACGCTGCAAGGCGTCGCTTCCGTAGCGCTTTCCACAATCATCTCGGAGTCCCCGGTAAACGCCAAAAAGTCCTTTTCAAATTCATTCAGCAGGGCAGAGGTTGCGCCGCCGCCGCTATATACCTCGTAGCTGTCTACGGTGCGGATCTTGGAATTGCAAAGTCCGGCAATGGTCGTGTAGGCGTCGCTTATTTCCTCCAGCTGCTCGGCAGAAGAACCGATTGCGCTTATCAAAATAGACAAGGAAGAATTTTTGGTGCTGATTTTGCCTATATTTGTGACGGCATTCACGTTCCCGTCGTCGTCTTTGTAATATACGCCGTTAAGAGCGGTGTACATCAGGCTGACGATGTTTTCCGTCTCTTTTTTTGTAAATACTTTTTTCGGAAGTTTTACTTCTTCGTAGGAATATGTAATCTCAGGAAAATCCTCCGCATATTTTCCCATGAATTTTTCGATCGCCTTGTCCATTCTGTTGCAGAACTTTTCATCGTCTCCGGAATTTATCACAACCGTCATGGAAGCGCTTTCCGGCATGGTATCGGCGTTTTCCCCTCCGTAGAATGATGAAAGCTCAAACAAAAGGGAGGTAGACTTGAAGTTCGCAAGAAGATTTCCCAGTGTTTTTATGGGGTTGATGGAATAACTTGCGCCTTTAGACGGAACATGATCTATCCTGATCTTATACGCCTTGTCATGGGTAGGCTCGCAGGTTTTCAGGGAATTTGTAATCTTAAACTGCCGGTAGCCGCCTGTGGTTGTGGAAACCTTTGAAGAAGATGAGGCACCCAGCATGAACACCTGTGTATCATCGGTGAGATAGTCGGGCGAAAGCGATTCTGCTCCCGTCATTTCACCGTTTTCGCGAGGCATAAAGATTATTTTAAAGGCCCCGTGATTTTGTGCGTTTTTCGCTACGGTAAGGGCTGTGGCGATTGGCTCGATATAGCTTTCCATGTTTGAAGCGTCGTATTCGCAGGCGATGAGAACCGGCGCGCTGTCTTTGTACTCGTCGGAGGATGCCTTGATTGAAAATATAATATTGTGGTCGGAATCCGTTTCCGCCTTTATATCCTTGTTTAGCGCCCATGTGACAAGATAATTCGCCACCTTGTCCTTTGTATTCAGGGTGCTGAGAGAATCTGTGATATCGGTGCGATAGGCGCTGAGTTTTCCGCTGACGATTTCCTCTAACGTAGGCTCGTCGGTTTGATTTGCCCGAACAAAATATGTTGCGCCGAAAACTATTGCAATTACCAAAACGAGGGCAACAAAAAAACATATAAGTTTTTTCATGCCGATTTTTTTTATGATAGATTTAATTTTATTCAATATATCTGATTTTTCCATACTAAAAGCCTCTTTGCATTTAACGGTCAAAATGTTATAATCAATGTAAACTTACAGGCTGTAATTATATCATAAAAAATCAGAAAAGGAAAGTGAATATAGGATGAAGAATATTGAAGCCGAAAGAATAATGCTGAGAGAAAGCACCTTCGAGGATTGCAGGTATTTTGCAGAGTGGGAACAGATGGATTCGGTCACGGAGTTTTTCACCATAAGCAAGGGAAGAGACTACGAGGAGGTGGTCACGGAGTTTGTTTACCGTAAAAGAGATACGGACAAGCTGCAACTTACGATATGCCTCAAGGAAAGCGGAAAACCCATAGGCAGAATCTATGTCAGCAATATCGACAGCCACTATGACTCACTTGATATTACTAGAATCTACATCGCCGACAAGAACATACGGGGGCAGGGGCTGGGGGAAGAAGCCCTGCTGACGATGCTGAGGCTTGCCTTTGAAGAAATGAATATGCAGAGAGTTACCTTGGATCACTTTACCGAAAACAAAATCGCCTCAAAGCTGTATCTTAAGGTGGGGTTTTCCTACGAAGGTGTAATGAGAAACGCCGGAAAAAAAGACGGAAAGTATGTGGATCTGCACCTGATGTCCATGCTTCGCGACGAGTATTTTGCGAAAAAATCCCGCTGAAAAAGTCCTAAAATAGCCTTGAAAAAGTTTCTCAAAAAAACATTAGAACCGTCTTGACAATGGGAACATTTAGTGGTAACTTTTAATAAGCGCACAACATATTGTGGTTTGTGCCCATAAAAAAACACAAGATCATGAGACGGAAAGGGACGGATTTACACATGGACAGCATCAAAAAAATCATCAAACGAGACGGGCGAATGGTGGATTTCGACGTTGAGAAAATTGCCGACGCTATTTTTAAGGCGGCGCAGGTTTTGGGGGGACGCGACAGAGAAATGTCACTTTACCTTGCCAGACAGGTTGAACTTTATTTACTGGAAATATGCCATAATCAGGTGCCTACGGTAGAGCAGATTCAGGATGCTGTTGAGAAGATACTTATCGAGAACGGCCATGCCCGCACGGCGAAAGAATACATCCTTTATCGCGCGGAACGTACAAGAGTCAGAAACATGAACACCAAGCTCATGAAGATATACGAAGATCTGACTTTCAAGGAGGCAAAAGAAAACGAAATAAAGCGTGAAAACGCCAACATAGACGGAAATACCGCCATGGGAACCATGCTCAAATACGGTTCCGAGGGCGCAAAGGAATTTTACAAGATGTATGTTATCGATCCGAAGCATACCAAGGCTCACGAGGAGGGGGACATCCATATCCACGACATGGACTTCTATACCCTGACCATGACCTGCTGTCAAATCGACCTTTTAAAGTTGCTTAAAGGCGGATTTTCCACGGGACACGGGCATTTGAGAGAACCTAACGATATCGAGAGTTACGCGGCTCTTGCCTGCATCGCGATTCAGTCCAATCAGAACGACCAACACGGCGGTCAGTCTGTGCCGAACTTCGATTACGGAATGGCTCCGGGAGTAAAGAAAGCCTATAAGAGGCTCTATACCACCAATCTCGGAAAGATGCTGGACTTCTTGGAAGATGTGGAGGATGGCGTTGAGAGAATGAAAGCCCTCGAAAGCAAAATCGAGGAGGAACACGGCGTGTACCCTTGCATGGCGTGGGACAGCAACTATGCGGAGTTGGAACTGGAAGAACTTAAAAAAATCGTTTCAGAAGAAGAAGCCCGCAAGATGCAGGATCGCTCAAGGAAATTTGCAGATAAGGAAATTAGACGCAAAACCTATCAGGCAATGGAAGCCTTTATTCATAATTTAAATACCATGCACTCCAGAGCCGGCGCACAGGTACCTTTCAGCTCAATCAACTACGGAACCGACACTTCGCCGGAGGGAAGACTTGTTATGGAAAGCATCATGCTTGCCACCGAAGCGGGGCTTGGAAACGGCGAAACGCCGATTTTCCCGATTCAGATCTTCAAGGTAAAAGAGGGCGTAAGCTACAATCCCGGAGATCCGAATTACGACTTGTTCAAGCTTGCCTGCAAAGTTTCGGCAAAGAGACTGTTCCCGAACTTCTCTTTCCTTGATGCTCCGTTTAATTTGCAGTACTACAAAGAGGGAGATCCCAACACGGAATGCGCATACATGGGATGCCGCACAAGGGTTATCGGAAATGTTTACGACCCGACCCGTGAGATCGTAACTGGCAGAGGCAATTTGAGCTTTACTTCCATCAATTTGCCGCGTATTGCAATCAAGGCAAAGGGAGACGTGGATCTTTTCTTTGAGCTGTTGGATAACAGTATTGATATTTGTATCGCCCAGCTGTACGACAGATTTAAGATTCAGTCCCAGAAAAAAGTCAGAAACTTCCCGTTCCTTATGGGGCAGGGCATCTGGCTTGATTCGGAAAAGCTGGGACCTGACGATACGATAGAGGAAGTAATCAAACACGGCACCCTTACCGTGGGCTTTATCGGCCTTGCGGAGTGTCTCAAGGCGCTTATGGGGGCTCACCACGGAGAATCAAAGGAAGCCCAGAGCATGGGTCTTGAAATCGTGGGATACATGAGAAAGAGAATGGACGAGCAGTCGAGAAAGACAGGTCTTAACTGGTCGCTTATTGCAACCCCGGCAGAGGGGCTTTCGGGACGTTTCGTAAAGATCGACAAAGAAAAATACGGAATCATTCCGGGAGTTACGGACAGAGAATATTATACGAACAGCTTCCACATTCCGGTATATTATCCGATAAATGCTTTTGAGAAGATCAGATTGGAAGCGCCTTATCACGAACTTACAAACGGCGGACACATTTCCTATATCGAACTTGATGGAGATCCGCTGAAAAACCTTGACGCTTTTGAGAAAGTTGTAAGGTGCATGAAGGAATCCGGAATCGGCTACGGCTCCATCAACCATCCGGTTGACCGGGATCCATGCTGCGGATATACGGGAATCATCGACAACGAATGCCCGCAGTGCCACCGCAAAGAGGGTGAGGGCGACGTAGGATTCGAGAGAATCCGCAGAATCACCGGATATCTCGTAGGAACCATGGATCACTGGAACAATGCGAAAGCGGCGGAGGAAAAGGACAGAGTAAAACATGACCTCAACACAGGATTTGAAAAGCTATAATACAATAAGGCTCGCAGGGGTAGTTCGGGAATCCATAGTAGACGGGCCGGGGCTTAGGTTCACGGTGTTTTGCCAGGGCTGTCCCCACGGCTGCGAGGGCTGTCACAATCCGGCGACCCACGATTTTGACGGCGGATACGACTGCGAGATATCGAAGATCATCGAGGCAGTGGAGGAGAACCCGCTGCTGGACGGGGTGACTTTCAGCGGCGGAGAGCCTATGTGTCAGCCCGAAGCCTTTGCAAACCTCGCCCGGGAAATCAAAAAACACAATCTGAATATTGTGACCTATACGGGGTTTACCTACGAAAAGCTACAGGAAATGGCAGAAGGCGACGGGGCGGTTCGGGAGCTTCTTGAACTGACGGATCTTCTCATCGACGGGCCATTTGTGCTGAAACAGCGGGATTTGACGCTTCTTTTCAGAGGCAGCGGCAACCAGAGAATTATCGATATGAACAAAACCCGTGCAGAGGGACGGCTTTGTTTAGCCGAAAAATATTTATAATACCAGAAAAATTTTGCTTGAAACAGGCGTTATCATGTGTTATAATGGCTTGTGTTCGAGTGTGAACCCAATGCAAGATGAAATGCGTCATGCTTAATATACTAAAGGAGGTGCGGTAAATGTCAAGAAAATGCGAGATCTGCGGAAAAGGTCAGGTATCCGGAAACAGTATATCCCATTCCGTAAGACATACAAGAAGAAAATGGAACGCTAACATTCAGACTGTAAGAGTTGCAGACGAAAACGGAACAGTTAGAAAAGCGAACGTATGCACAAGATGCATCAGATCGAATAAAGTAAACCGTGCCATTTAATTTGTAAGTAAAGTCCGCAGAGTAATTCTTTGCGGATTTTTTATTAGTCAATTATTACTGATGACAGATCAAAAGAGATGAAAAGAGGTGAGCGAAAATGCTTGACAAGATAATCATAAAGGGTACGTATCCCGATTTTAAAGAAAATAAAATGAAAAAAGCAAATATCGGCATCAAGGACGGAAAAATTGCTTTTATCGGAAACGAGCAGCCGGAAGCCGGGGAAGTCATAGACGCTGCCGGAAAGGTTGTTTCGCCGGGCTTTATAGACATCCATATGCACGAAGAAAACTTCCGCAAGGAGGGCAAGAAATTCGTCATAGCAAAGATGATGCTGGAAATGGGCGTTACCACGGCGGTGGGAGGAAACTGCGGCGTTATGTATCAGCCCCTTTCGGAATTTAAACAGACAATCGAAGAACTTGGGGGAAGCCCGATAAACTACATTATGCTGGCAGGATATAACCGTTACCGAACCGATATGGGGATCGGAAGATATGCCCACCCGTCCCAAAAACAGATGGACGAACTTGCGAAAATCATGGAGCGTGAGCTGTCAGAGGGAGCCTACGGCATTTCTTTCGGAATCGAGTACGACCCGGGCATCACCTTTGACGAAATGCTGAATGCGGTAAGGGTTTCGGACAATCCTCATCTGCTTGTTTCGGCGCATTATCGCGATGAGACAAAAAGGGACGACCTGTTTCCGGTTGAGGAGATGATTCGTTTCGCCCTTGAAATACCACAGAAATTCCAGATTTCCCATCTTTCCAGCTGTTCGGCAACGGGCAGTATGAAAGAGGCTCTGGAATGTATTAACGAAGCTATGGAAAAGAATCCACGGCTGAACTACGACACCTATCCGTATAACGCATTTTCAACAGAAATCGGTTCAGCGGTGTTTGAGGACGGCTGTCTTGAGCAGTGGGGCAAGGATTACAGCGATATTTTGCTTACCGACGAGCCTTTTAAGAATGTTTACTGTACCGAGGAGATTTTCAGAGAAGCAAGAGAAAAGTATCCGAATATGCTGGCGGTTGCCGCGGTTATGAACGAAGACGAAATCACCGCTGCCATCGTAAACAAGAACGGCATGGTGGCAAGCGACGCGATAATCAACAGCGGAGCGGGACATCCGAGAGCTGCGGGAACTTTTCCGCGAATTTTAGGCAAATATGTGAGAGAAGAAAAGGCGCTGCCTCTCATAGACGCCCTGCGAAAAATCACCCTTGAACCCGCAAAGCGGCTGGAGCTTGAGGGTAAGGGCAGGATAGAAACAGGTTGCGATGCGGATATCACGATATTCGACCCTGAAAAGATAATAGACACGGCGGACTTTACAAAACTTTCAAGACCTGAAGGCATAGATTACGTTATCATCAACGGTAACATCGCCGTTGCCGGCGGCGAAAATATCAGCGAAAGAGAGGGAAGATTTATATCATTTTCCCATTAACGAAATTCCGCAAACAATGAGTATAAGACCAAGGAGAACAAGCCATGCTTTTGGAGGGAGGAAGAAAGCGCAGAGCGTAACTGCGCCGAAAACCAGAAGCACAAAGCCCACATCCTTGGTCTCTTTGCATATTTTAAAACATTTCTTTTTGCGTGGTCCGCAATTGTTATGACCATTATAGTTGTTTCCCATTTTTTCACCCTTAGCAATATATGCACATCCCAGGGCGAAGGTGACGGCGAAGCGCAGACGAAAAAACAATTTGCGGTATTTTCTATTAGCATTTTTTATTTGACCGGCAGTTTTTTTGCATAAAACCTTGTCCCACACATAGAATGTACAAACCAATGAAAAATAGCAGGAAAAGAGGTAAGTACATGAACAACTTCGGAGAAATCCTGAAAAAGCTTCCGAGCAGCATTTCCGGCGATTTAAACTGCCTGCCAACTTCCATGATCGACGGACTGGAAGAAGTCCGACTAAGATGCGGCAAAAACATCAGGTTAAAAACGAATCTTTCCGAAAAGGTAATTCCCCATCTTGTAAACTCCGACGAACTTCGCAGCACCTTAAACAGCTTGATAAAATACTCCTTTTATGCCTATGAACAGGATCTTGCGAGAGGCTTTGTAACCATAGAGGGCGGTCACAGGGTAGGCGTCTGTGGCAAGGTGGTGGTAAAAAACGGACAGCCTGCGCTTATAAGAGAAATAAGCTCCCTGAACATAAGATTTGCAAAGGAAATCAAGGGTTGCGCCGATAAACTCGTCAGGGAAGTTACGGACGAAAGAGGCGGGGCGATAAACACCCTGATCGTTTCTCCGCCTGGCTGCGGCAAAACCACCATGATACGGGATTTGACAAGGCACATAAGCAATAGAGGATTTCAGGTGTCTGTCTGCGACGAAAGGTCTGAGATAGCCGGAATGTATTGCGGAAGAACGAGTTTTGATCTTGGAAGCCGGACGGACGTGCTGGACGGCTGCGACAAAGCCTACGGAATCCCCATGCTTATAAGATCCATGGCGCCGGAGGTTATCGTTACTGACGAAATCGGCAAAACCGAGGATATAAAAGCTGTCCGGCAGTGCATGAGTACAGGAGTCGCACTGATTACGACGATACACGGAAGCAATATGGAAGAAATCGAAAACTCGGCTATCGGCGAGCTGATACGGGGCAAGGTCTTTCGCAGAATCGTTTTTCTTACAAAAGATGCCGGGCCGGGAACCGTGAAAGAGGTCGTTTATGCTTAAACTCGCAGGAATAACGGGACTTACGCTTTCCCTTGGGCTTGTCGGAATTTTAAAAGCGCAGAAGCTAAAATCGCGAATCGAAATCCTGGAAGAATTTATGAAAATGTGCCTGCTGCTTAAAAGCAAGATAAACTATCTCAGGGAGCCACTCACCTATATATTTTCAGCGGAGGCTTTAAACGACGATAACAGAGCCTTTAGACTTTTGCGGGAGGCTTTTGCCGAGGCTGAGGAAAAAGACGCCGAGATAAGTCAAATTTGGGTCTATAAGGCAGATGAGACATACAGGTCGTCGGAGCTGACCCAAAAGGATATCGAAAGCATAAAATATCTGGGAGTTTTCTTGGGGCAGACCGACTACGAAAACCAGCTTTATCAGTTTGAATATTTGGAAAGTATGTTAAAAAATCAAATCGACGAGGCAGACGACGAATGGAAGCGCAAGGGCCCACTTTATAGGAAATTGGGATTTTTTGCCGGAGCTTTGCTGGGTATTGTGTTGATATGAACGTAACCTGCGTTCCAAAGGTTTATAAACACGACAATAACACGACTATAAAATGTTAGGAGAACGAAAATGTCCTTTGATGTAGACGTATTATTTAAAATTGCCGCCATAGGAATCGCCATCGCCTTGCTGAACCAGATTTTGAACAAAGCCGGAAGAGAAGAAGAAGCTATGATGACGACCTTGGCAGGGGTCATCATTGTTCTTGCCATCGTAATAAAGATGATAAGCGAGTTTTTTGACACGATAAAGGCGTTTTTGGATTTTTAGCGGGGAAGTTTGGCAGGAGAGCCTATCAGAGAGGAAGGAAAGCGTGCTTGCGATACTGAAAATTTGCGCCATTGCTGTTATCGGCGTGATAATTGTGGCGCTCATAAAGAGCTACAAGCCGGAATTTACGGCTCCTGCGGTGCTTTGTGTGTCGATTTTGCTTTTGTATTATATTTTGGAATGTCTGAGATACGGATTTGCATATATTGAGAATTTTTACGCAAAACTTACATACGGTCAGGAGTATTTTCCCATAATTATAAAAGTACTGGCAATCGCCTATGTGACGCAATTTGTCTGCGCGCTGTGCGAGGACGCGGGAGAAAAATCCATAGGAGCAAAGGTTGAAATGGCAGGTAAAATTGCGATTTTCTTTGCGGCGATCCCGCTGTTCGGTTCATTGATTAGCCTTATGGAAACCTTGCTGTAGAGGGCTTTTCGGCTGCGGACTGTAAAAATTACAAATCACAGATGGATTATAAAGAAATACTGAAAGAACAATTTAATGAGGTCATAGATTTTGAGAAAATTGATGAGCTTACCAAACGAACCTCGGAAATAAGCGAGGGCCTGTCCGAGGAGTTCAGCCTTGAAAAAATTTTAGAAGCGACGCTAAACGGCGAAAGCATTTTTAGCAATCAGGGGATGATATCCGGAATAAAAGATTTGGCGATGTACGAAATACGGACGGCAATGGTTCTGGGGGTTGAAATACTGATAATCTGCGTGGTAATCGGGCTTCTGAAAAACCTATCGGCTTCCTTTGGGAACAAGTCCATGGCGGATATTTCGCTGCTGGTATGCTCAATGGTAATCATAGGGATTTCAATGAACAGCTTTCGGATAGTATACCGGCTTGCCATCGATTCGGTGTCGGTTATGGTAAGCACCATGGAAATTCTGACTCCGATACTTCTGGGAATAATGATTTCCACAGGGGCGGCGACCTCCGGCAGCATTTTGAGTCCGGTTATCATCGGCTCGGTGACAGGCTTTGGCGTGATAATCAAGAAAATAATCATGCCGGCACTTTTCACCTCGGCAGTTCTGATTTTGATAAATTGTTTAACGGAAAAAGATTATGTAAACAAGCTTGCAAAACTTTTGAGAAGCGCCTCGCTTATCGCCACGGGACTCATCATAGCCCTTTTGACGGGAGTAATAACACTTCAAGGGCTGATAACCGAGACTTCCGACAGCCTGCTCATGTCGGCGGCAAAATACTCCCTCAGCACGTTTATACCCATTGTGGGCGGATTTACCTCTGACACTATAGAGCTTTTTCTCAGGTGCATGGGGACGATCAAGAACATTGTAGGGGTTTTCGCGGTTATAACCCTTATCGCCACCGCCCTTGTTCCGCTTATCAAAATCCTGATCATAGCCTTGATCTACAAGCTGACGGCGGCCGTGACGGAGCCGGTGAGTGAAGGCAAGATATCCGACGGGCTTAACGAAATGGGAAGCTGCCTGATATCAATGGCGTCGATCATGTTTTTCTGCGCGCTTCTTTTCATAATGTTCGTAAGCATCATCGTCAGGATAGGGGGCGTGACATAATTTGAGCGTGATTTTCGAGTGGGTGCGGGACATCTTTATCATAATCGTGTCCCTGACATTTTTCCAGATCCTTTTGCCGGAATCCTCCTTGGCAAAGTACGTAAAATTCATCTATTCCATAGTGATTTTAATAATTGTTTTGCAGCCGGTAATATATTTTTTAGATAAGTCATATATTTAGGAGTGAAATTATGTTTGAAAAAATCGTGAATAAAGGCTCGCTTGCCAAACTTACGACAATTCTCCTGATCGCTTCCATTGCGATACTCGCTCTAAGCGTTTTGAGCGGATCAAAGGACGGGCGAAAGCAGATTGCAGACCTTGACGGAGCCGAAGAAGAAAGGCTGTGCGGTGTTTTGTCCGGCATAAAGGGCGCCGGAGACGTAGATGTAATCGTAAGATGCGACGAGGAGGGAAACGTATCGGGAGTAATCGTAAGCGCCACAGGCGGCGACGATCCCATTGTGGCAAACAAGCTGACCAGCGGAGTTGCGACGCTTTATAACATTCCGGTTTCAAGCGTGATAGTCTTTGAGAAAGAACAGGAGGAGTGACTTTGAAAAAGAAGTTTAGCTATAAGGATATTATTTTTAAAGGTAAACGCCTTGCCGCCCTTTGTCTGATAGTTGCTTTCGGGGCGGGGCTTGCAATTACATCGAGCATGACAGAGGACATACCGGTTCACGACGGCGACGTGCTGGTGGACAGTCTGGCGGTGGCAGAAAAAGACGCTACAGGCGGCGAGGCCTCAAAAGGCTCGGAAGAAAGTTCAGAAGGCAGCTTTGAGGAAATGCGGGCAGCACTTACACTGGAAAGAAACAAGCTGATTGCCACCCTTGATTCCACAATAAACAACAGCGAAAACGAGGCGGAAAAAGCCAACGCTTCCAAGTCAAAAGACAAGATAACGAACTATATGGAAACAGAGCTTGCCATCGAAAGCCTGATAAAGTCAAAAAATCTTCCAGAATCCTTTGTAATTATCACGGACAGCAGCGTCAGCATAACCGTTGACAAGCAGGAACTGGACACGAACACGGTGGCTAAAATATGCGACATCGCCATGCGCGAAACAGGCAGAACCGCGGACAAAATAGTGATCCAAAGCAAGTATTAAAGAAAATATTAAAGAAAATTTAAAATAAAACGAAAACAAAACAGTCCTGAGAATGACTAAAAATACCCTAAAAATGGCCTCTATTTTATACATCAAATATCATTGTAAAATAGAGGTCTTTCTGCTATAATGGTTTTGAGGTATGCAAAATGGCAGGTACGAACGAAAAACACACACTTAACAAAATTTCAGAAGAAATCATACGCAAAACTGCCGTTAAAGCAACCCTTGGGGTGCCGGGGGTTAACAGACTCAGCGACAGCTTTACCGACAATCTTACAAAAATGCTGTACGGCAAGGAAAACGGCAGCGCAGGCGTCAAGGTCAGCAGTAACGACGGCGCGGTGGCAATCGACATTTTTGTCATCGTCGATTTTGGCGTAAAAATACCTCAGGTCGCATGGGAAATACAAAACGCCGTAAAAAATTCGGTTCGTGAAATGACGAAAATCACGCCGGAGGCTGTAAATATTCATGTACAGGGCGTAAGCCGCCAATCAGTACAGCAGGGGAAGGACAAATCACTATGAACAGAGAAGAAGCAGCGCAAAGACAAAAGGTTAAATTTACACGCAGGGACGCCAGAGAACTTCTGATGCTGACAATTTTTCAAATGGAGGCCCAAAAGGAGCTTGACGCTTCTCATATCGAAAAATATCTGTCAGGCAAAAAGCTGGGAACTCAGACTTCGTATGTAAAAAACATTTTGCAGAAAATGCTTGAAAATATAGAAGAAATAGATTCAAAAATCAATGAGGCAAGCGACGGATGGTCAACATCCAGAATGTCAAAACCGGATCTTGCAATATGCAGAGTCGCGGCAGCCGAAATAATGTACGCGGAGGACGTGCCTCAGGCGGTGGCGATTAACGAAGCCGTAAATCTCAGCAAACTTTACGGCACGGAGCAGTCGCCGAAATTTATCAACGCAGTGCTTGGCAAAATAGTCAAAAACCTTTAGCGGCGTTTGAAAGGCAAGTGAAATGAACAAAAAGTTATTGTCCCTTGGGATTGATACCAGTAATTACAAGACGTCTCTTGCCGTGGTGGACGAATCTGGGCAGACGCTGTTTAATTATCAGGAGTTTTTGGATGTAAAACATGGGGAAAGGGGCCTCAGACAATCGGAGGCTTTCTTTCAGCACGTCCAGAAACTTCCGGAAGCAGTCGAAAAGGCTTTTAGTGACGAAAATATAAGGAATAATATCGGAGCGATTGCCGTTTCTTCAAGGCCAAGACCGATTGAAGGCTCCTATATGCCCGTATTTACGGCAGGATGCGGCTACGCGAGAGCCATTGCGGCGGCCATGGGAATAGAACTTCAAACCTTTTCTCACCAAGAGGGGCATATCGAGGCTATTCGCCACTATTCCCGGCTTCGGGATAAGGCTCCGCTTATTTGCTTTCATTTCAGCGGAGGAACTACCGAGGCTTTGCTCCTTGATGAGAGCGGAAAGCTTGAAATAGTAGGAGGCTCAAAAGACATCGCCTACGGTCAGGTTCTTGACAGAGTTGGGGTAAGTCTTGGCTATGATTTTCCCTGCGGCGAGAAGCTTGACGAAATAGCCCTTTCCGCATCGGGACATAGGAACATTCTGTCCGAAATAAAGGTTAAAGACGGCTATGTCAACCTTTCCGGAATAGATACCCAGTGTCGCCGGGCGATCGAGGAATATCCACAGGAGGAACTTGTCGAGGCTTTGTTTGAAAGGCTTTGCCAGTCCGTTTCAAAAATGACGATACAGCTTTCTGACAAATACAAGATAAACGACTTTATCTATGCCGGCGGCGTTTCGTGCAGCAAATTTATGAGAAATTATCTGTCCGAGCATATGTACAGAGATCTCAACATCGTTTTCGGAAAACCTGAGATGTCCTGCGACAATGCCATAGGAACCGCTTTGCTTGGAGGTAAAAAAATATGGCTCTAAAGCCTGTTAGCGTAACACAACTGAATGAATATATAAGCAGGGTGCTTTCCACTGACCCGTTGCTTGGAAATATCCGCGTAACCGGAGAGATCACCAACCTGAAATATCACAGCAGCGGGCACATATATTTTTCCATAACGGACGAAAATAGCAAAATCAACTGCTTTTTCCCTGCAAGCTATGTGAAAAATTTGCAAATTCCGCTCGACGACGGACTCAAAATAATTATCAACGGCTATATAAACGTTTACAAAAAAGGCGGAACGTATACGCTTTTTGTAAGAAGCATTGAGCCTTGCGGCGAGGGAGAGCTTGCGGCGGCTTTTGAAATTCTAAAAAAGAAACTCGACGCCGAAGGACTCTTTTCGATTGAACACAAGAAACCGATTCCGGAATTTCCGCGAAAGATAGGCATCGTTACTTCCGAAACCGGCGCGGCCTTGCAGGATATTCTCAAAATCATAAAAAGCAGGACAAACCTTGTGGATATCGTGATTTTTCCTGTCCTTGTGCAGGGGGAGGCGGCTGCCTCCGACATAGCGGCAAGACTCGATGAGATAAACGAAAAATTTGACGATATCGACACCCTCATCGTAGGCAGAGGCGGCGGCGCTGCAGAGGATTTGCAAGCGTTTAACCAGGAGTGCGTCGCACGGGCTATTTACAGGTCAAAAATACCTGTTATCTCGGCGGTGGGACATGAGATCGACTTTACTATTGCGGATTTTGTCGCGGACAAAAGGGCAGAAACCCCTACGGCGGCGGCGGAGACGGCTGTTCCTGACACAAATGAACTTCGGAGAAAAATTGAGTTTTATAGGGATAATCTTGTAGCGGAGATGAAAGGCAAGATCAAGCTAGACAAGCTCACATCTGACAACTACCTTTTGGAAATGCAAAGCGCCCTGCGAAGTATTTTGACTGCCGCAGAGCACAAAATGGAAAAATTCAGCCTGATTTTGGAGGAAAATAATCCAAAGAACGTTTTGGCAAAGGGATATTCCATCATGCAGACCCCGCAGGGCGGGGTTATAGGCTCGATTTTATCCCTCGAAGTTGGCGGCGAGTACGAAATAGCCCTAAGAGACGGCAGGGTTAAGGTAAAGGCGACAGAAATTTATGCGAGGTAAGGACAATGACATTTGAAGAATCGATGAAAAAACTTGAAGCGATGTCCGAAAAGATAAGGGACGAAAAGACCAGCCTTGACGAGGCAATAAAGTGCTACGAAGAAGGTATCAAATGCTACAAGGCTTGCGAGGAAATCTTAAACAGCGCAAAGCAAAAGATCGAAATATACACGCAGCAATAGGGAAACGGAGGTTTACGCTATGGAAAGAAGTTATCAGGATTACAAAGAAATCATCGACGCTCACCTTTTGGATTTCATTCCTAACATAGACAACAAGAGTATTTCGCTCTATGAGTCCATGAAGTATAGCCTGACGGCAGGGGGCAAACGCCTAAGACCGGTGCTTCTTCTTGCGGCATGTGAGTTTGCGGGAGGCGATATTAGGGAAGCTGTTCCTTACGCCTGCGCCATGGAGTACATTCACACCTATTCGCTGATTCACGACGATCTTCCTGCCATGGATAACGACGACCTCAGGCGGGGGCTTCCGACCAATCACAAGATTTACGGCGATGCCATTGCGATTTTAGCAGGAGACGGGCTTTTGACCACGGCATTTGAGGCGATAAACAAGGACATGATGCTCTATTTCGACGAGCCGGAGAAAATGCGCAAGAGAATCAACGCCTCTTACGAAATTGCAAAGGGAGCGGGCTGCCGAGGCATGGTTGCGGGGCAGGTTTCGGATATCGAAGCCGAGGAAAATGACTGTTCTAACGAGATGCTCGAATACATACATATCAACAAAACCGGCGCACTCATCAAGTCCGCCATAAAGGCAGGGCTTTATCTTGGGAATCCATCTTCGGATATGCTGGCGCAGCTTGATATTTATGCCGAAAATCTCGGACTTGCCTATCAGATTGCAGACGATATACTCGACGAAGTGGGAACAACGGATGAACTGGGCAAAGAAACAGGCTCTGACAAGAAGAAGAACAAGACCACATATACCAGCATAAACGGGCTTGATGAGGCAAAGGAAAGGCTTGAGCAGCTGACGGAGGCTGCGGTGGAAGCCATTGCAGACTATTATGACAATGCCGAATTTTTCAGAGATTTGGTGCTTGAACTAAAAGACAGAAGACATTAGGAATTTTGATGAAAGAAAATATAAAAAAAAGCATTTTAGAATATGATTTTCCGCGGGATTTGAAGGAGATGGACGAAAAGGAGCTGAGTCTTCTGACCTATTCAATCAGAGATTTCCTGCTCGATAGTGTTTCAAAGACCGGCGGGCATCTTGCTTCCAATCTGGGAGTCGTGGAACTGACAATCGCCTTGCACAAGGTTTTCGACAGCCCGAAGGATAAGATCATTTGGGATGTGGGGCATCAGTCTTATGTGCACAAAATCCTCACGGGCAGGGCAAAGGATTTTCCGAGTCTAAGACAGCTTGACGGTCTCAGCGGATTTCCCAAAACCGGCGAAAGCCCTTGCGATTCCTTTAATACCGGACACAGCAGCACTTCGATTTCTGCGGCGGCGGGAATGGCTGCGGCAAGGGATTTGAAAGGCGAAAAACACGAGGTCATAGCGGTTATCGGCGACGGCTCTCTCACGGGAGGAATGGCATATGAGGCTCTGAATAATATCGGCGCCTCAAAATCAAAGGTAATCGTGGTGCTAAACGACAACGGAATGTCCATTTCGCCCAATATAGGCGGAATTTCAAAGCATTTGGACTCTCTTAGAACCTCAAAGGGCTATCTTGGCGCGAAAAAATTCATAAAAAACAGAATTGCCGCAATTCCCAGCGTAGGAAAGGGCATTGCAAACAGCCTTGCGGAGCTGAAAAATGACATAAAATATTCCATGATGGACTACGGCGGAGTTCTTTTCGAGGAACTTGGCTTCACATATTTCGGGCCGGTAGACGGACACGACATCGCAAAGCTCTGCGACGCATTTAACAGAGCGAAAATGCTGGACGAGCCGGTTATTATCCACGTAATTACCAAGAAGGGCAAGGGCTATCGCAATGCCGAAAAAGCCCCGGACAAATTCCACGGGATAGCGCCCTTTGACCCGGAAACCGGTGAATTGCTTGTGAAGCCCCAGCGTCCGACATATTCTGCCCTTATGGGCGAGCATCTTGCAAGCCTTGCAAGGGAGGACGAAAGAATCGTTGCCATTACCGCAGCTATGGGAGATGCTACGGGACTTTCGAAGTTTGCAAAGGAGTTCCCTGACAGATTTTTCGATGTGGGAATTGCAGAGCAGCACGCGGTGACCTTTGCGGCGGGGCTTGCAAAAGAGGGATTCAGGCCCTTTGTCTGCATCTATTCTTCGTTCCTGCAAAGAGCATATGATCAGATCCTCCATGACGTATGTATGCAAAATCTGCCCGTAACATTTATGATCGACCGTGCGGGAATCGTTGGGGCAGACGGGGAGACTCACAACGGAGTTTTCGATCTCAGCTACCTGAATCCGATGCCAAACATGACGATTCTTGCACCAACATGCGACAAAGTGCTTGATGAGTGCATGGACTACGCATTGGAACTTGAAACTCCTTGCGCGATTCGCTATCCGAGAGGCGAGGCGCAGGCGCAGGCAGAAAATCACGCAGCAGGCAGAAAATTTGTGTCTCCGTGGAAAAAAGCAAAGAAAGTAAAGCTCATCGGGATCGGCAGGATGGAAAAGACCGCTCGCAAGACCCGGGAGATCCTTGAGAGCAAGGGAATTACAGCAAGTTGTGAGGAGACGGCATTCGTAAAACCCATCGAAAAAAGGCTTTACGAGAATATTGAGTCGGTAAACCTGATTGTTACCATAGAAGACAATGTGGTGGCGGGAGGCTTTGGAGAAGCTCTGGCGGCGAAGCTTGGCGAAGACATGCGGATTTTGAACTTTGGCTGGCAGGACAAGTTTATCGAGCAGGGTACATTTGAGGAGCTGACGGACAGATACGGCTTGTCTCCGGAAAAAATCGCAGAAAGGATATGTGAAGCGCTTGAAAGAAAGGCTTGATGTTTTGCTTGTAAAAAAAGGCTTTTATCAGTCCCGTGAAAGGGCGAAAGCCTCCATAATGGCGGGAATCGTCTATGTGGACGGGCAAAAAAGCGACAAAGCAGGCAATATGATAGACGAAGACGCAGAAATCTTCGTAAAAGAAAATATTTGCCCCTATGTGAGCAGGGGCGGGCTGAAACTGGAAAAGTCCATGAAGCTCTGGCCGATTGACCTAAAAGATACCGTCTGTATGGACATAGGCGCCTCCACCGGAGGCTTTACGGACTGTATGCTCCAAAACGGTGCCCGAAAGGTCTATGC
>CAVKSD010000025.1:0-19363 GCA_963658905.1 Bacteroidaceae bacterium | reverse complement strand
AAATACAGGACTGTCCTTTAAAGATATTGAAGCGCTGTAAAAGAAAAAATATCTCGAAAAAATATCTCTTTATAAAATTCCCTAAAAAACACTTGACTTTTACCCGTATAAATGTGGTAAAATAATAGTGTTGAAAAAATAAATATCCAAAACATGACTATAAATATCGCTTTGTCCAAAGTCTGGTGGACGATGCGGTATTTTTTTGTTTGGAGCAAAAACAGGAGGAAAAATTTATGCCAAAGAGTAAAAAAGAGGGGATTATGTTTAGTTTTTTGATGAGTGCAATCATGATATTTTTCATGGCGGAGCTTAACTACGGAGTAAGAACAGGTGATTTCGGAGCGGAGTCTTGGGAACACGCGGTAACGGCGTTTATTCCGGGATATTTGTTCGGGATGATCTGCGACCTTTTTATATGCACGCCGCTTTCGCGAAAGCTAACATTTCGCATTGCGGGGGATTCCAAAGAGGGAGTGCAGGTATTTTCGATCCGCTTTTGCATGGTGGTGCTGATGACTGTATTTATGACGGTTTTCGGCGTTTTCGCAGGCGGAGGCAAAGGCACGGAGATTATTATGGGTTCAATCATATATTTTCCATATAACTTTACAATCGCGCTGCCGATTCAAATGCTCATTGTTGCACCATTTTCCGCAAAAGTTGTCGGCAGGATATGCGAAAACAGGTAGTGCCAATATAAAGAGCAGGGAACCGAACGTATCATTAAACGCACAGAGACTCAAGCAGAGTCGCCTGTGTGTTTTCTGGTTTTTGGCGAAATCCCCTTTATTGAAATCCCCTTTATTGAAATACCCTTTATCATGTTTTCTCTTGGCTTTTGGACAATTTTGTGATATAGTTTAATATGTATGCTTATGTATATGTGACAGGAGGTACAATAGATGAAGATTATATTGGACGGAATGGGCGGAGACAACGCTCCGGCTTCGGTTGTCGAGGGCGCGGTTCTGGCATTAAATGAAATGGAACACGAGATTGTTCTGGTAGGACAGGAAGAACTCATTGAAAAGGAATTAAAAAAGTATAAATACGACGAAAAGAGAATCAGCATAGTTGACGCAAGAGAGGTTATAACCAACGACGAAGCCCCGGTGCGGGCGGTACGCTCAAAAAAAGATTCTTCAATCGTGAAAGGAATCAATATGGTAAAGTCCGGCGAGGGAGACATCTTTATTTCTGCGGGGAGTACGGGAGCGCTTCTCTCAGGGGGACTTTTCATACTCGGCAGAATACAGGGAATCGACAGACCCGCGCTGGCATCGATTTATCCAATCATAGGCGGCAGAGCCTCACTGCTGGTGGACGCGGGAGCAAACTCGGAGTGTAAACCGAATAATTTGCTTGAATTTGGAATCATGGGAAATATCTACATGGAAAAGGTAATAGGCAGGGAAAATCCGAAGGTGGGACTTGTAAACATCGGAAGCGAGTCAAGAAAAGGCTCCACCCTTACCAAAGCGGCATACGAACTTCTGGAACAGAGCGATATGAACTTTATCGGCAACGTCGAGGCGAGAGAAGTGCCAAAGGGCATATGCGACGTCATCGTGACGGACGGGTTTACCGGAAATGTTATACTTAAACTTACAGAGGGGCTCGCATGGAACATTCTGCAAGTCATCAAGAAAAAGTTTACAGAGGGCGTGAAAGCAAAATTGGGAGCCGCTTTGCTTATCGACAAGCTTGGGAGCCTCAAACAGGAATTTGACTATTCCTCATACGGCGGCGCGCCTATTTTGGGCGTAAAAGGGCCTATCGTAAAAATGCACGGTTCTTCCGGTGCAAATGCAGTAAAGAACACGATTTTGAAAGGAATACCTTACGTTGAAGGAAACGTCGTGGGAACGATTCAAAACTCAGTTCTTGAGATTGAGGAAATAACTTTAAGCGAATAAATAATTTTAACGGATTAAAACTGATTAAGGATTATGGAATGAAAAATATCGGTGAACTAGAAAGAAAAATCGGATACAGCTTCCAAAACAAAAGCCTTATGGAAAGAGCGCTTACCCACAGTTCATTTAATCGCGAAAAAAATACGAGACATAAGGACAACGAACGCCTTGAATTTTTGGGCGATGCGTTTTTGGATGCCATCGTGGGGGCGGAGCTTTATAGCAGAATGGAGCAAGTAACCGAGGGAACCCTTACCAAGACGAGGGCGCTGATCGTTTGCGAAAAGGCTCTGGCGGAGGTTGCAAGGAAACTCGATATCGGAACCTACCTGCTCATGGGTCACGGAGAGGCGTCCACCGGCGGGCGAAACAAGGATTCGATTTTAGCGGACGCCCTCGAAGCGCTGATCGGTGCGATCTACCTTGACGGGGGATATGCAGCGGCGCAGAAATTTACGGTAACCGCCTTTGAACTTACGATACGGGGCGCGATTTCGGGAAAAATTTTCTCCGACTACAAATCGGAATTGCAGGAGCTGCTTCAAAGCGGAGGAAAGTCCGTGGCAATCAGCTATATCATCGACAAGGAGGAAGGCCCTGCCCACGACAAGACGTTTTATCTGCATCTTGAGTGTGACGGAAAAAAATTCGGCAGCGGCTGTGGAAAAACGAAAAAAGAAGCGGAACAAAACGCTGCAAAATCAAGCTTAGCAATCCTTGAGAGGAGACAACAGGATGTACTTTAAAAGAATCGAAATGCATGGATTTAAATCCTTTGCGGAACCGGTGGTAATTGAATTTCATGAGGGAGTTACTTGCATTGTAGGCCCCAACGGAAGCGGAAAGAGCAACATAAGCGACGCGCTCCGCTGGGTTTTGGGTGAACAAAGCCCCAAAATGCTCAGAGGCGGAAAGATGGAAGAAGTTATTTTCGCAGGAACCGCAAGCAGAAAATCCCGTGGCATGGCGGAGGTTACCCTTGTAATCGACAACTCCACGGGAATTTTGCCGATAGACTACAGCGAGGTTGCCATTACCAGAAGAATGTATCGCTCCGGCGAAAGCGAATATCTCATCAACAACAACCAGTGCAGGCTTCGGGACATCAAAGAACTCATCATGGACACCGGAATCGGCGTGGACGGATATTCCATCATCGGTCAGGGAAAAATCGCAGATATCGTAAGCAACAAGCCGGAAAGCAGACGGGAAATTTTTGAGGAGGCTGCCGGCGTTGTAATGTACAAAAGCAAAAAAGCCGAAGCAGAACGCAAGCTGCAAAATACAAACGCCAACCTCGAAAGAGTAAACGACATTGTAGGGGAAATCGAGGGCAGAATCGACGGTCTGCGAGAGGACAGCGTAAAGGCAAAGGAATATCTGGAACTTAGAGAAAAATACAAAGAACTTGAAATAAATATTACCCTAAAAAATATAGAAAAGCTTGACATCGCCACGGAAACCCTTAAAGACGACGCTAACATATTGTCGGTAGACATTGAAGAACTGGCGAAAAAGAAAGGCACTCTTAACGAGGAACTTGCCGCAAGCAGAGAAAAGAACGACAGACTCGAAGAACTGGGAAACGAAGCCAGAGATAAACTCTTAAAGAAAGTCGAGGAAATCAACGCCCTTTCAAACAAGAGCCAGTTGGACAAGGAAAGGCTCAGCACCATCGAAAAGGACGTCTCACGCCTTGAGGATGAAAAGAGGGAACTTAACGAAAAACTGGTCAGAGAGCTGGGAAACCTGAAAGAACTGGAAGATAGCAGAGACGAAGTAAAAAAGAGCCTTGAAGCCGAGGAAGAAAAGCTTCGGGAAAAAATCGACGCATATAACAAAATCACCGAAAAGTCCCTGGCTGTTTCGGAGAAAATCGACGGGGCGAAGAACCGAATGTTCGAGCTGCACAGCGCGGCATCCTCACGTCGTTCCGAGGCAAAAAGCCTCGAAAGCTATCGTCAGTCTCTTGAAAAGCGAAAAGAACAGCTTTTAAGCGACGGCGAAGCCATCAAGCAGAATATTACGGATTATGAAAGGGAAAAAATCGCCCTGAACGAAGAAAAAGAAACGGCGTCCTCGAAACTTGAAGCAACGAAAAAAGAAATTTCAAAGACCCGTAGCGACATTTCCGCCCTTAACGATGCGATTAACTCCATTTCTAAGGAAAATGAGGACATCAGAATACGCGCAGGACAGGCAGGCGCCAGAAAGAAAACCATTGAGGAGATGGAACACAACTACGAGGGCTATAACGGCGCGGTAAGATTTATCATGAAAGCCGGAATAGCCGGAATAAGAGGCGTTGTGGCAGATTTGATGAAAGTTCCGCAGGGCATGGAAGTGGCAATAGAAACAGCGCTGGGAGCAGGAATGCAGAACATCGTATGCGCAAGGGACGCCGACGCGAAGACGTCGATCAACCGCCTGAAAGAAAACAGGGCGGGGAGGCTTACGTTTCTGCCGCTGGAAAGCGTTCACGGAAATCCGGCAAACCTGCCGCAACAAGTAAAACAAGACGCCGGCTTCAAGGGACTTGCCTGCGATCTGATCGAATACGACGCCGCATATACAGGCGTTTTCAGGTATTTATTGGGACGGGTCGCGGTGGTTGACAATATGGACACGGCGGTGCGCCTTTCGAAGGGCTCATCCGGCGGAATCCGCTTTGTGACGCCGGAGGGTGAAATTATCAATGCCGGAGGAGCGATTACGGGGGGAAAATATAAGAACTCCACCGCAAATCTCCTTGCCCGCAAAACAGAGATAAGCGCCCTCGAAAATGAAATACAGAGTCTCAAGAAAGAGTACCGGGATAACAGGGATAAACTTGAAAATCTTAAGGAGGAAGCAGACTCCAAACTTAAAAGCTGCGCCGAATCGGAAGAAATAGCCAGAAAGCTTGAACTTTCCATATTTGAGGCAGACGCAAAATTAAAATCACTGGAAGATAGTTACAAAGACACGAAAGAAAATAACGTAAAAAAAGAACGGGAGCTTGACAGCATAGAAAAAGACTTTTCAGAGCTTGCAGCAACCGAGGAAAAACTTCTCAGAGAGGCTTCCGAGGCCGAAGCGGAAGTCAATAATCTGGACGCGGATACCGAAAAGCTCATGGACGCTTTGGAAGAAATCAAGACTCAGGTACAGAGTGCCGGAGAAGAAATCACAAAAGCAAGAATCGCAAAGACCGGTCTGGACAGCGAATTTGAAGCTGCGGGGAATATGCTCAAACGAGTCGGCGATTCCGTGGAAGAAATAAACTTGCAAATAGAGGGAAAAGAGTCGAATCTTGACGCCCTTGAAAAAGAAAAATCAAATATACTGCTTGGCAGCAATAATTCTGAGGAGGATTACAACGCAAAACTCGAAGAAAAAGCAAGATTAGAGGAGTATATTTCGGAAATATCTGCGGAAAAAACTCAGCTTTCGGCGGCTCTCGGCCAGCAGACCACGGAATTTACCGAAATCGGGGACAAACTTAACTCCTATCAGGACAAAAAATATCAGATTGAAATCAAACTGGCGAAGAACGAAACCCAGATGGATACATGGAAAGAAAAGCTATGGGAGGACTTTGAAATTTCCTACGCCCAGGCGCTTTCCATGAAAAAAAGCGATTTTGTGCTTTCCGCCGCAACGAAAGAAAGTCGTGAAATCAAAAGTCGTATGAGAGAGCTTGGGGACGTCAACATCGGCGCCATCAAGGAATATGAGCAGATCAGCACAAGGTACGAATTCCTTACCGAGCAGCGAAGCGATATCCTTGCGGCCATGCAGGAACTTCAGGCGATAATCGGCGACATGGACAAGACCATCAAGACGAAATTCAAGGAAAACTTTGACCAGGTTGTTGTAAACTTCGAGGAAATCTTCAAGGAACTCTTTGGAGGCGGTCACGCGGAGCTGACATTAGATAACGAGGATAATCCTCTCGAATCGGGCATAGAAATCATCGCCCAGCCGCCGGGAAAGAAGCTCCAGAATATCAACCTCATGTCCGGCGGAGAAAAGACCATGACCGCCATCGCCCTTATGTTCGCGGTACTGAAAACAAAGCCTACGCCATTTTGCATTTTGGACGAGGTGGAAGCGGCACTTGACGACAGCAATATCGACAGATTCGCAAATTATCTCCGGAAGTTCGACGGAATTCAGTTTGCAATCGTAACTCACCAAAAGGCGACCATGGAACACGCAGATGTGCTTTACGGCGTAACCATGCCGGAACAGGGAATTTCAAAGGTACTTTCCCTGAGACTTGGGGACGATTTTGAAATTTAGCGAGAGACGAGAGAGGAAAGAAAATGTCACTATTTAAAGAAAAAAAATCATTCTTCGGAAGACTTTCGGAGAAAATCGGCGACGTAATAATGGCAAGGGGAACCGTAGACGAGGAACTGATGGACGAACTGGAAGAAGTCCTTATCACCTCGGACATCGGCATGGATACCACCATGAAGATTATGGAAAAACTCAGAGCCTATGTAAAAGACGAATATGTTTCAAGTCCCGAAAACGTAAAAAAGGGACTTCAAAAAATAATGACTCAAATGGTAGACAAAGGGGACGCTATGAAGCTGTGCAATGAAACTCCCTTGGTAATTTTGATGATTGGAATTAACGGCGGAGGAAAAACCACCAGCATAGGTAAACTCGCTTACAAATGCAAAAAAGAGGGCAAAAAAGTCATGCTTTGCGCCGCGGACACATTTAGAGCCGCCGCAGCCGAGCAGCTCTGCGTATGGGGCGAGCGAAACGGAATCAACGTTATCAGACATCAGGAGGGGGCTGACCCATCGGCGGTAATTTTCGATGCAATACAGTCCGCAAAAGCCAAAAACATCGACGTGCTTATCTGCGACACCGCAGGCAGACTGCAAAATAAGAAGAACCTGATGAACGAGCTTGAAAAGATGAACAAGGTAATCGACAGGGAATATCCGGAGGCAAGCAGAGAGACTTTGCTTGTGCTGGACGCTACCACCGGCAAAAATGCGGTTTCTCAGGCACAGGAGTTCGGACAGGTGGCAGATATCACCGGAATCATTCTCACAAAATTGGACGGAACTGCCAAGGGCGGAATCGCAATTACCATCGCGGAAGAATATAATATGCCTATTAAGTTCATCGGCGTAGGCGAGGGGATCGAGGATCTGGAAGAATTTGATCCTAAGCGTTTTATAGGAGGAATATTCGATGAGTAAACCGATCGTTGCCGTTGTAGGCAGACCAAACGTTGGAAAATCAACCTTTTTTAATAAAATAGTAGGCAGGCGTGTGTCCATTGTGGAGGATACGCCGGGGGTAACCAGAGACAGAATCTACGCGGAAGCCGAGTGGAACGGGGTGCAGTTTGCCCTGATCGACACCGGCGGAATCGAGCCGGCAAGCGCCGATGTGATCCTGTCGCAAATGCGGGAACAGGCGCAGGTTGCCATGGACATGGCAGACGTTATTCTTTTCCTCACAGACGGAAAGGACGGGCTGACCCATGCGGATCGGGAAGTGGCGTCGATGCTCATGCGAACCGGAAAACGGGTAATTCTTGTGGTAAACAAGATTGACGCACCGTGGAATCTTCCCGCCGACTTTTATGACTTTTACGAGCTTGGGCTTGGAGAGCCGATTCCCATTTCTGCGGCAAATATGCTGAACTTCGGAGACGTTTTGGACGAGATCGTGGAAAGCTTCCCCGACGAAGCCTATGAAGACGACGACGAAGTTACAAAAATTGCGGTTATCGGAAAACCGAATGTGGGAAAGTCTTCTCTCATCAACTGCCTGCTTGGGGAAAAGCGAGTGATCGTGTCGCCTATCGCAGGAACCACCAGAGATTCCATAGACACGCCCTTTGAAAAGAACGGGAAAAAATATATTTTGATCGACACGGCGGGAATCCGCAGAAAATCAAAGGTTAACGAGGATATCGAAAGATACAGCGTTATCCGTGCGGTGGCAGCCATCGAACGCTGCGACGTGTGTCTTCTTATGATAGACGCAGCCGAGGGACTGACCGATCAGGACAAGAAAATCGCAGGGGTTGCTCACGAAGCCGGAAAGGGCATAGTCATCGTGGTGAACAAGTGGGATTTGATCGAAAAAGAAACCAACACCATGCGGGACTTTAAACGTCTTATTGAGGCTGATATGCAGTTCATGTCCTACGCTCCGTCGATTTTCATTTCCGTAAAAGACAAGCAGCGGGTAAATCAGGTCATCGAAATGGCAGACTATGTATCGGAAAAACGCGCTCTCAGAGTGCCAACGGGACAGCTTAACAGCCTGATTCAGGACGCGATAATGATGAAACAGCCGCCGTCGGACAAGGGACGCAGGCTCAAAATTTATTATGTGACGCAGATAGGCGTAAAACCTCCGCTTTTCAGTTTTCAGATAAACAAGCGGGATCTGATGCACTTCTCCTATTCAAGATATCTCGAAAACAGAATCAGAGAGGGCTTCGGATTCGAAGGAACGTCCATAAAATTCGTGTTCAGAGAAAAGGGCGAAAAGGTAGAATAGAATGCAATTTGATTTTTATGATTTTATAGTGATAGTCTCCGCATATTTGATCGGGAATATTTCCCCGGCAATAATACTGGGCAAAATCAAGGGAATCGACATAAAAAAAGAGGGCAGCGGCAACGCCGGAACCACCAACGCACTGCGGGTACTAGGCAAAAAAGCTGCGCTGATTACACTGGTCGTCGATATCCTGAAAGGCGTGCTTGCGGTGAAATTCGGAATGCTTGTGGGCTACCAGACGGCAACGCTCTGCGCTCTTGCGGTATTTTGCGGGCATATTTGGCCCTGTCTTTACCGCTTTAGAGGCGGAAAAGGCGTTGCTACGGCTTTCGGTGCGCTGCTTGCAATCAACCCGCTTATGGCCCTTACAGCCCTTGCAATCGTTGCAGTAGGGCTTCTCGTGAGCAAGCGAATGTCCGTTGGCTCCCTGCTTGGAGCATTGACGTTTCCGGCAGTTTGCTTTTTCATGGAAAAAGATTTTCTGCCTGTGGGCTGCCTGATGGCACTTATCATATTGATAAAACATCGCGCAAATATAATAAGGCTGTTTAGGGGTGAAGAACCGCCTATGGGTATTTTTAAATCGAAATCTCAGGGGGAAAAACATGAGTTATGAAAATAAAAAAATAGCCGTAATCGGAGCCGGAAGCTTCGGAACAGCACTTGCCATAACCCTTGCAGCAAGAGGCCACAGGGTTACGATGTGGGCAAGGCGCGGGGAGCAAATAGACGAAATGCAAAATGAGAGGATAAATTCTCGCTATCTTCCGGGAGTAGGCTTGCCGGAGGAAATTGCATTTACAAAGGACTTAAAATCCGCGGTGCAGAATAAGGACATATTGCTCTTTGCCGTACCCGCTCAGAAATTCCGTGAAGTCTTCGGAGAGGCGATAAAGTATGCGGAGGAGGGAGTTCCCATTGTGAACGTGGCAAAGGGCATAGAAAAAGGAACCCTGCTCAGGCTTTCGGAGGTTGCCGAGGAGCTTGCGCCGGGCTGTAACTACATAGCATTGTCCGGGCCCTCCCACGCGGAGGAGGTTGCCCGCAGGCTGCCGACGACGGTGACGGTAGCAGGCAAAGACCACGACCTTGCGGTGGAAATTCAGGAAATTTTCAGTACGGATCGTTTTAGAGTATATACCAATGAAGATTTGATCGGGGTAGAGCTCGGCGGGGCGCTGAAGAATATTATAGCGCTTGGAGCCGGAATTTCCGACGGGCTGAAATTCGGCGACAATGCCAAAGCGGCGATGATGACCCGCGGAATAACCGAGATGACTCGCCTGGGAATCGCCTTGGGGGCAAGAGCAGAGACATTTTCGGGACTTGCGGGACTTGGAGATTTGATCGTAACCTGCACCAGTATGCACTCCCGAAACAGAAGATGCGGAATCCTCATGGGCGAGGGAATGAGCGTTGACAGCGCCGTAAAACAGGTGGGAATGGTAGTAGAGGGGCTTTCCACCGCGGAGGCCGCCAATATGCTGGCGCAAAAATGCGAAATCGAAATGCCGATTACCCGGTGCATTTACCACATGATTCAGGGAAACGTAAACGCAAATGAGGCTGTTGAAATATTGATGGGCCGCAAGAAAAAAAACGAGATGCACATTTAGCGGCGGGCGCTTCATAACGGAGGTACAAAATTGTCAGATAAAAAAACATTTCACATAACCACATTCGGCTGCCAGATGAACGAACACGACTCGGAAACCCTTGCGGGAATGCTCATTGAACGGGGCTACGAGCCGGTCAGCGACAGGAAAGACGCAAACATAGTGATTTTCAACACCTGTAGCATCCGTGAAAATGCAGACAAGCGTTTCTTCGGAACGCTGGGACAGCTGAAACGCCGCAAAACGGAGCAGAAAGAAAACTTTACCGTATGCGTTTGCGGTTGCATGATGCAGCAGCAGCACATCATAGACACCCTCAAAGCAAAATATCCATGGGTGGACGTGATTTTCGGAACCCATAATTTACATAGACTTCCGGAACTTCTGGACAACCTTTACAACGAGAAGCACAAGCAGCTTGAGATTTGGGAAGAAGGCGGCGAAATCACCGAGGGGCTTCCTGCAAAGCGTCTATTTAGACACAAGGCTTTCGTAAACATAATGTACGGCTGCAACAATTTCTGCACATATTGCATCGTGCCTTACACCAGAGGCAGAGAAAGAAGCAGGGCGCCGGAGGAAATTCTGCGGGAGGTTCGGGAGCTTGCCAAAGACGGCGTAAAGGAAATTACCCTTCTCGGACAAAACGTTAATTCCTACAAGGGCGTAAGCTGCGAAAAAGGCGAAAAGACGGACTTTGCGGATTTGATTTATCTTTTGAGCGAGGTTGAGGGCATTGAGCGAATCCGCTTCATGACCAGCCATCCAAAGGACATTTCGGATAAACTCATCGAAGCCTACGGAAAATGCGAGAAACTTTGCCACTACATTCATTTGCCGGTTCAGGCTGGATCAAGCAAGGTTCTCAAAGAAATGAACAGGCATTACACAAGGCAGGACTATCTGGAAATTGTCAGAAAGCTTAGAGAAGTTGATCCAAACATTGCAATTTCGACCGACATAATCGTGGGCTTTCCGGGAGAGAGCGAAGAAGAATTTCAGGAGACTCTTACCCTTTGCGAAGAAGTGCGCTACGATTCGGCGTTTACTTTCCTGTATTCCATACGCAAAGGCACTCCGGCGGAAAAATTTGAGAATCAGGTTCCGGAGGAAACAAAGCACGAGCGTTTCAATCGCCTTGTGGAGGTGATCAACAGGATTTCCGCAGAGAAAAATGCAGAATATGTGGGACGAATCGAAAAGGTTTTGGTGGACGGGCCCTCAAAGCGCGGCTCCAAGACCTACGGCGGCAGAACGGAAAGTTTCAAACTGGTGAACTTTGCTGGCACCCCTGAAATGATAGGGCATATCGTGAATGTGCGGATTACCGGAGCGAACACTTTCAGCCTCGAAGGGGAAGTTGTCGAAAGTCAGGCTCTCTAAAGCCAGGCTTTCTAAAGCGAAGTTCCCAAAAGCAAAAATCTTGACCGCAACTTGACTGTAAAAAGTAAAAAATAAAATGTAATAACCCTCCGAGAAGCCTCATATATTCTTTATACAAAGCAGGCTTTTACGGAGGGTTTAGCATGATAAAAGATATATATGAAGATATAGCAAAAAGAGCAGGCGGAGATGTTTATATCGGCGTTGTGGGGCCTGTCAGAACGGGAAAATCCACATTTATCAAGCGGTTTATGGACGTCATGGTTTTTCCGAATATGATGAATCCTTACGAAAAAACCAGAATCATGGATGAATTGCCCCAGAGCGGAGAGGGTAAGACCATTACCACCACGGAGCCAAAGTTCATTCCGCCGGATTCGGTTCTCGTGTCTACGTCAGGGGGCGCAAGTTTAAATGTCAAACTCGCAGACTGCGTGGGATATCTTGTGCCGGGAGCCATTGGAGACAAAGAGGGCGAAAAGGAAAGGATGGTTTCAACGCCTTGGTTTGAGGAAAAAATCCCTTTCGCCAAGGCGGCGGAAATCGGCACCCAAAAGGTTATAACAGACCATTCGGCGGTGGGGGCGGTGGTTACAACGGACGGATCTTTCGGTGAAATTCCAAGGCAGAATTACGTCGCGGCAGAGGAAAAAACCATAAATCAGCTAAAAGAACTGGAAAAACCTTTCGTCATAATCTTAAATTCGGCAGCGCCGCAAAGTCCGAAAAGTAGAGAACTTGCCGATGAACTGGAAGCAAAATACGATACACCCGTCGTTCTTACAAATTGTCAAAGGATGACAGAGGAAACCTTTGATGAGATTTTCAACAAACTGCTCTACCAATTTCCGGCATGTGAAATCGACTTTATACTTCCGGGCTACATGGACGCTTTGCCATACAATCACAGGATAAAAGAGACAATGATAAGGAGCCTGCGAAGCTGGATGAATGATTTTACAAGCATGGGTCAGGTTATGGAAACCTGCAACCGAATTGCAGACGGAGAAACCGTCAAGGACGTAAAAATCATCAAAGCCGACATGGGAAGCGGAATAATCGTACTTGAGCCTATTTTCAGCGAGGGGCTTTATTACAAGGTAATCGAAGAAATTATGGGAGCAAGCGTCACAAACGACAGCAGGCTTTTCATGCTCCTGCGGGAATATGCAAATGCAAAAAGAGCGTATGACAACGTGAAAGACGCGCTTTTGCAGGCTTCGGAAAGGGACTACGGAATTGTGGCTCCTAAAATTTCCGAAATGGTGCTGGAAAAACCTGAGGTCTTCAAACAGGGCAGCAAATTCGGCGTCAGAATGAAAGCCAAAGCTCCTTGTCTGCACATAATCAAAACGGATATAACCACGGAAGTGTCGCCTATCGTCGGCAGCGAAAGCCAGTCTATCGACCTTGCAAATTACCTTACGGAGCAGTTCGCAAATGAAGAGGCAGACATTTGGGAAACAAATCTTTTCGGCAAAACCCTTAAGGAAATGGTTACAGAGCAGATGGAAAGCAAGGTGAACAATGTGCCGGAATCTATCCGCGGAAAGGTGCAAAAATCCTTGCAGAGAATCAGCGACGACGGCAAAGATTACTTTATATGCATAATCTTATAATTTCAAAGCATCATATATAATATGAAAAAGAAATTGCAAAGAGACAAAATGCGTATGGAAGAACAAAAGAATATCCTGATTGTAGCGGTAATAACCTCATTCATAACCACATTCATGGGAAGCGCTCTCAACCTCTCGATACCGGCTATGGAAAAAGAATTTAACGAAAGCGCGCAAAACATAGGCTGGGTTATTACCGTGTATATGCTTGTTTGCTCCTGCCTTGCGGTGACTTTCGGCAAGCTAGCGGATATACTCGACAGGAAGCTCATATTAAGAACGGGAATCATGATATTTGCCGCCGCCTCCGCAGCCGCCGTGATATCACGAAGTATGCCCGTTCTTCTTGTGTTTCGGGGAGTTCAGGGAATCGGAGCCTCCATGATTTTTTCTACAAATATAGCGGTGCTGACGGCCGCCTTTGATGAAAAGGAGAGGGGAAAGACCCTTGGCTACGCCACCTGCGCCACATATGTGGGGCTTTCTCTCGGGCCTGTGGTCGGAGGCGTTCTTAATCATCATCTGGGGTGGCGGTCAATATTTCTTACTACCGCAGGGGTATCCGCCCTCGCTTTTTACTTTGCAATGTTTCGCTTGTCACGTGAAAAGAAAACAATCCGGCAGGAAATACAGGAGATGAAAACGGCAAATATAGACATTGCCGGCAACGGGACTTTTATCGCAGGCGTTTTTATGCTTATGTACGGACTTTCAGAAATTCGCGAAAAACCCTTTGCCCCGTGGCTACTTGCCGCAGGGGTTTTAGCCCTCATAGCTTTTGCAAAAATCGAGGAAAAAGACAGTGCGCCCCTGATCAATGTCAAAACTCTAAAAGAAAATCCGCCTTACACCCTGTCAAATTTAGCCGCGCTTCTAAACTATGGAGCCACATTTGCGGTCAGCTATCTGCTGTCTTTGTATTTGCAGTCGATCAAAGAGATGACCTCACAGGAAGCGGGTTTTGTTCTGATAACCTCCACCGCGGTCATGGCAATATTTTCTCCAGTTTTCGGAAAAATATCGGACAAGAAATCGCCATTTCTTCTTTCGGCGCTGGGAATGGTTCTTTCCGCAGCGGCTTCCGCGGCGCTTTGTTTTCTCAAAGAATCGACGCCGATATGGCAGCTTTTGATTATTCTTGGAGTGTCGGGGCTTGGCTTTGCGCTTTTTGCCTCGCCCAATACCAACGCGGTGATGTCCTTTGTGAAAAAAGAGGATTATGCCTCTGCCTCGGCTCTGCTGGCGACGATGCGCTCCGGTGGACACACTCTTTCCATGGCGGTAATTACCCTTACCTTAAGTTTTTGCACGGGGGACGATGCAGGCAGCAGCGCAGGCAGCGGCGCGGTAGGAGGTGCTTCTGCCGACGCCATAATGCAGAGTATAAAGATTTCGTTTTTTATTTTCACTCTGTTTTGTATACTTGGAATTTTTATGGCAATAAAAAGAAAAATGTGATACAATGTTTCAATACATTATTTTGGGTATAAATATTACTGTTATTCAAAAAGACTTAGGGGTAGATTAAATGACAAGTTATATGCAGCAGCTGTACGCATCTCTGGGATGGCTTGCGCTGATCTATATTTTTAATATTTTGCTGATCTTTACGGTCATATTTTCCGAGCGAAAAAGCCCATCGGCAACCCTTGCGTGGGTAATGGTGCTTGCGTTTATTCCGATCGTAGGTTTCGTTTTTTACATCATCTTCAACCAGAATTTTTCCCGAAGCAAGATAAACAAGCTCACCGAAAAGGAGCATTCTTTCGTAAGCAAAACGCTGGAAAATCAGATAGAAGAAATGAATGACGAAAACTACGAGTTTAAGCATGAGGAAACGCGAAACTGGAAGCATCTCATCAAGCTTAATCAGGTTTACGGACATTCGTTTTTTACGGAAAACAACAATATTGAGCTGATTACCGACGGAATCGACCTTCAAAACAAGATGATCGAGGACATAAAAAACGCAAAACACAGCGTTGAAGTCGAATATTACATCATAAAAAACGACTTTGTGGGCATGAAGCTTATAAATCTTCTTACGGAAAAGGCGAAGGCGGGCGTTGAGGTAAGGCTGCTGGTGGACGCCTTGGGAAGCAGGCGAATCAACAATACACTTCTTCGAGAATATCTCGACGCAGGAGGCAAGGTAGGCTATTTCTTCAAGCCCAAGCTAAAGATTATCGCCCCAAAGTTCAACTACCGGAACCACCGAAAAATCGTCATCGTAGACCATGAAATCGGCTACACCGGAGGATATAATGTGGCAAAGGAATATATCGGCCGCAAAAAACGCTTCGGATACTGGCGTGATACCCATGTCAGAATACAGGGCGACGCGGTAATGGATCTTTATGGCAGATTTGCCCTGGACTGGCGATTTACCACAAGAGAGAAGATAGAGCTGGTTCCCAAAGAGTTTTCTTTTGGCAAAGAAGACGGAAGCACAGGAATCCAGATCGTTTCCAGCGGCCCGGAATCTCCGTCGGTGGAAATAAAGCGAGCCATGATGCGAATGATAACCTACGCGGAAAAGCGAGTGTGGCTCCAGACGCCGTATTTTGTGCCGGATCCAAGCATATTTGAATCTCTCAAAATGGCGGCGCAGTCCGGAGTGGACGTCAGGGTGATGATTCCCTGCAAGCCCGACCATATTTTCGTCTACTGGGCTACATATTCTTATGTGGGCGAGCTTTTGCGGTCGGGGGGCAGAGCCTTTATCTATGATAACGGCTTTCTCCACGCAAAAACCCTTGTTGTGGATGGCGAGGTGGGAACCGTGGGCTCGACAAATTTCGACAACCGTAGTTTCAGGCTGAATTTCGAGACAAATGCCTTTGTTTTTGACAGCGAATTTGCCAAAAAAATGGAAAACGCCTTTGAAAACGATTTGACCTGCCACGGTCACGAATTGACCTACGAAGCATATCTGAAACGGGGAATTATAATCAAATTTAAGGAAGCAATATCCCGGCTTTTGTCGGATATCTTATAATACAAAAGGGAGGAACAGACAATATGGAAAACAAATTACAGTATTATACCCGCGTCATAAAAGGGGCGAGTTTCGAAAAATTCTTCAAAGTGCTGGACAACGCCCACGAGCGTTCGGGAAAGAACAAGGTTTACCTTTTCTTTGATATTTTAAACAGCATGGTGCGTTATGGGGCAGGCTACAACGATTATGTAATCTTTGAATTTTGGGATCTTTCTCCGAAGCAAAGAGACACATATCTTACACGTTTTCGCAGCAAGAAGCTGATGATGTTCATGAACGACCACAGCTATGCGCATATCTTTGACAACAAGAACGAGTTTAACGAGGTTTTTAAGGATTTCATCGGCAGAGAGTGCCTTGACCTCGAAGTTGCAACGAACGAAGACATAAAAAAATTCTTTGAGAGCCGCAAGAAGATCTTTGCAAAGATGAAAGATCTGACCTGCGGCATCGGCGCGGAGCTTCTGGAAACAGAGAAATTCAAGGATGCCGATGAGTTTGTGGCTTATGTAAGAGATAAAAAATTCGGTACAATAGAGGACGTGATAGAAAACCATCCGGATGTGGCAAAGATGTACCCTTATTCGGTAAACACCATGAGAATGATCACCATGGTGGACGCAAAGGGCGAGCCGCATCTTCTGTATTCCGTATTTAAGATGGGAAGAGACGGCAGAGTGGTTGATAACTACGGCCTTCACGGACCTGTGGATCTGGAAACCGGCGAGTTCCTCTTCCCGGCACACTCCGGCGATACCACCGCAGGAAAGCATTATACCGAGCATCCGAATACTCACCAGCCACTGCTTGGGTACAAGGTTCCATATATGAAAGAAGCGGTGGAAATGGTGAAAAAAGCGGCGCTTGTGGTGCCTCAGATGCGCTATATCGGCTGGGACGTAGCCATTACGCCGACCGGGCCTGCGATCATCGAGGGCAACAACTACTGCGCCCACGACTTTTGGCAGCTTCCGGGGCAGACTCCGGGGGGAATCGGCATCATGCCTACTATTCACAAGATCATACCGGAATTTAAATATTAGTTTGGGGCAGATATAATGGGAAAAATCAGATATTACATTGCGCTTTGGGCGGCAAAACTGTCGATTATCGCGCTGAAGATAACAAGACATAACGGAACAAATTTTCCGGGAGCACTCGCGCTTCGCCTTTGTCCGGAGTTTCTGAAATATGCGGCGAAACCGAAAAAAATAATCGCGGTCACCGGAACCAACGGCAAGACCACGGTTTCAAATATGCTCCTTGACATGCTCACCATGGACGGGAAACAGGTTTTGAACAACAAGATGGGCTCAAATATCAATTCCGGGATCGCTTCCTCGCTGATTTATGGGGTAAATTTTTTCGGCAGATGCAAGTACGAAATCGGACTTTTCGAGGTGGACGAGCGTTCGGCTCTCAGGGTCTATCCCTACATGAAGCCGGATTATATGCTGATTACAAACCTTTCGCGGGATTCCATCATGCGAAACGCTCACCCTGAGTACATCGCAAATATTCTGACAAGATACATCCCAAAGGAGACAAAGCTTGTGCTTAACGCAGACGACCTTATCTCATGCAGCGTTGCTCCGGATAACGAAAGGGTGTATTTCGGCATCGAAAAAATGGCTACAGACAGGACGGAATGTATCAATCTTATCAACGATTTGCAGATTTGTCCGGTTTGCCACCACGAGCTGAAATACGAGTATCTCCGCTATAACCATATCGGAAAGGCCTATTGCCCGGAATGCGGTTTCAAGGCGCCTGCCTACGACTATGCGGGACAAAATGTTGATCTTGACAAGATGACTATCGATGTTGCCGATGCGGCGGGAACGGGGCACTACAAGCTCCTTAACGAGAGCATATATAATATATACAATGTGGTTTCCGCAGTAGCGATGCTCAGAGAAATCGGTTACAGCCATGAGCAGATCGAGGGATTTTTCGGCAAACTCAACATCGTAGGAAGCCGCTATAACGAGGAAAAAATCGGCACAAGAACCCTTTATCGCGTCCTTGCAAAGGAAAAGAACGCATTTGCCACCACGAGGGTATTCGACTACATCGGAGGGCTCGCAGGAGACAAGGAAATCATCCTGATGAACAGCTGCCAGGGGGATATGAAGCATTGGTCGGAAAACACCTGCTGGCTCTACGACTGCGATTTTGAGTTTTTGAATCACGAGAATATCAAAAATATCATACTCTGCGGGCCGAGAAGATTTGACCATAAACTTAGACTTCTGATAGCAGGGGTGCCGGAGGAAAGGCTTTCCTTCGCAGAGAAAGAAACCGATGCGCCGGACTTGCTCAAACTTTTTGAAAACGACCATATTTATGTGCTTTACGGCACAGATTCCATCGACCTTGGAAAGAAAGTTGCCGACAGGGTGGAAGATATGCTAAAAGACAAGGCGAGAGAGGAGGGCGCGAAGTGAAGATAGAAGTTCTGTACCCTGAGGTTGCAAATCTATATGGCGATCTTGAAAACGTGGACTACCTGAAAAAGTCCTGCGCGGGAGGCGAAGATGAAATCGAAATAGTCGAGACTCATCTTTGGGAGGAGCCATTGTTCGCTCGCGAAAAGCCTCAGCTTATCTACATGGGAACAATGAAGGAAAGCTCCCAGCATCTCGTAAAAACCGCCCTTTCAAAGTATCGGGACGAGCTAAAGGCACGGATTGACGACGGGACGCTGTTTCTCATAACGGGAAATGCCCTTGAAATCTTCGGCAGCAGAATCGAGGACAAGGACGGAAGCTGCTTGGAATGTCTCGGATTTTTCCCGGCGGTGGCAAGGCGCGATATGCTCCACCGGTTCAATTCCCTTTATCTGGGAGAATTTGAGGGTGCGGAGATCGCAGGATACAAGAGCCAGTTTACACATTCCTACGAAGAAAAAATTGCAGGATGCGTCTATGAAAGCCCGCAAAGTCTCTTTGAGACAAAGCGTGGGCCGGGGCTGAATCCGGATGTTACCGGAGAGGGGATTCGACAAAACAATTTTCTCGCCACCTATGTGATCGGGCCGATTCTAATACTGAACCCGCCCTTTGCCAAGTGGATATTGACGAAGATGGGCGTAGAGAATCCAAAGCTTGCCTTTGAGGAGGCGGCGACGGAGGCCTATAACGTGCGAATCGCAGAGTACAGCGATCCTGCAACGGGCTTTTATTATTAGACTGCCGAAAAAGAGCAGCATGAACACGAAAACCAATTTAACTTTTTATCGTAAGTTCAGAATAAAATATATTAAGCTCGAAGTTAGGCGCTCCGGGCTTTTTGATT
>CAVKSD010000024.1:0-19415 GCA_963658905.1 Bacteroidaceae bacterium | reverse complement strand
TTAATATGCGGTTTTGTTCTTTCGAATTTCTGTTTTGCCATTTTAAATTTCCTCCCAAATTAAGGTTAATTAAATATTTAATGGTTACTTTGCTTATTTGTTAATTTTTTCGATCAAGCTGTCAGGCAGCTTCTCGAAGTGGTCCATCTGCATTACATAAACGCCTCTGCCCTGAGTCTTGGATCTGAGGTCTGTTGCATAACCGAACATTTCGGAAAGCGGAACAAATCCTCTGATTGCGGCAGCGCCCATGTTGATTTCGGAACCTTCGATTCTTCCTCTTCTAGAAGAAATGTCGCCGATTACATCGCCCATGTAGTTCTCAGGAACCGTAACTTCAACCTTCATGATAGGTTCAAGGAGTACCGGTTTTGCCTTTTTGGCAGCCTCTCTGAATGCCATGGAAGCTGCAATCTTGAACGCCATTTCGGACGAGTCGACTTCGTGATATGAACCGTCGTAAAGCTCTACGCCGACGTCTACAACCTGATATCCTGCGATAGGGCCGTTTTCCATCGCCTCTACGATACCTTCTTCGATCTTCGGGATATATTCCTTAGGGATTGCGCCGCCCACGATTGAATTTTTAAATTCGAACCCGGAGCCTGCTTCTCTCGGATATACTCTGATCTTAACATGACCGTACTGACCGCGACCACCGGACTGCTTAGCATACTTGTTGTCCACATCTGCGTTTGCGGTAAGGGTTTCTTTGTAGGAAACCTGCGGCTTGCCGACATTTGCCTCTACCTTGAACTCTCTGAGAAGTCTGTCTACGATGATTTCCAGGTGAAGCTCACCCATGCCTGCGATGATGGTCTGACCTGTATCTGCGTTGGTATAAGTCTTGAAAGTAGGGTCTTCCTCTGCAAGCTTTGCAAGAGCGATACCCATCTTTTCCTGACCTGCCTTGGTCTTAGGCTCGATAGCGATTTCGATTACCGGATCCGGGAAGTTCATGGATTCCAAAATCACTTCGTGCTTTTCGTCGCAAAGGGTGTCGCCGGTAGTGGTTACCTTAAGACCTACAGCAGCCGCAATGTCGCCGGAATATACTTCTTCGATTTCCTGACGGTGGTTTGCGTGCATTTGCAGGATACGACCGATTCTTTCTTTCTTGCCCTTTGTGGAGTTATACACATAAGAACCTGTCTGGAGGGTTCCGGAATATACTCTGAAGAAAGCAAGCTTACCCACAAACGGGTCAGCCATGATTTTGAATGCGAGAGCCGAGAACGGACCCTTGTCGTCTGCAACTCTTTCAACTTCCTCTTCGGTTTCAGGGTCAACGCCCTTGATAGGCGGGATGTCCAGCGGAGACGGCATATAGTCCACAACTCCGTCTAGCATCATCTGAACGCCCTTATTTCTGTAAGCAGAACCGCAGAACATCGGAACCATTCTGCCCGCGATGGTCTCTTTTCTGATTACGTCTTTGATCTCTTTTACAGTGAGTTCCTCGCCATCCAGGAATTTCATCATGAGTTCCTCGTCGGTTTCCGCAACGGATTCTACGAGTTTTTCTCTCCATTCCGCGGCAAGTTCGGACATTTCGGCAGGGATATCCGTAATTTCAAACTCCTTACCTAATTCGTCCTTATAAATCTCTGCTTTCATTTCTACTAAATCGATAATTCCAACGAAACTATCTTCAGCACCAATCGGCAATTGAACCGGTACGGCATTTGCCTTCAGTCTGTCCTTTACCATCTGGACAACTCTGTAGAAATCTGCGCCCATGATATCCATCTTGTTTACGAAAATCATTCTCGGAACGCCGTATTTCTCCGCCTGTCTCCAAACTGTTTCAGACTGAGGTTCAACACCACCCTTGGCGCAAAGTACAGTCACTGCGCCGTCCAGGACTCTCAGGGATCTTTCTACCTCTACGGTAAAGTCCACGTGTCCCGGGGTATCGATTATATTTATTCTATGATTCTTCCATTGTGCTGTAGTAGCAGCAGAGGTTATAGTGATACCACGTTCCTGCTCCTGTTCCATCCAGTCCATAGTTGCAGCGCCTTCGTGAGTTTCGCCCAGCTTATGAGTTTTTCCTGTGTAGAACAAAATTCTTTCCGTAGTAGTGGTTTTTCCTGCGTCAATATGCGCCATTATACCGATGTTTCTAGTCTTTTCCAATGGAAAACTTCTTGGCATACTTATATCCTCCCTTCTACTTTTCTAAAAAATAATTTCTTCAAAACCTGCACCCTGATTACCATCTGAAGTGAGCGAAAGCCTTGTTTGCTTCTGCCATCTTGTGGGTATCTTCTTTCTTCTTAACGGATGCGCCTGTGTTGTTAGCCGCGTCCATAAGCTCTTTTGCAAGTCTTTCCGACATGGTTCTCTCGCCTCTTGCTCTTGTGTACTTTGTGAGCCATCTAAGTCCGAGAGTCTGTCTTCTTTCCGGTCTTACTTCAACCGGAACCTGGTAGTTTGCACCACCGATTCTCTTTGCTTTTACTTCTAATACAGGCATGATGTTGTTCATTGCCTTTTCGAATACTTCCAAAGGTTCCTCGCCTGTCTGCTCTTTGATTTTATCAAAGGCGGTGTAGACGATTGACTGAGCTGTTCCCTTTTTACCGTCAAGCATAATGCTGTTGATAAGTTTTGCAACAACAACGCTTCCGTAAACAGGATCCGGAAGTACTTCTCTCTTTGGTACGTTACCTTTTCTTGGCACTTCTCTTCCCTCCTCGCCTGATTACTTCGCTTCTGTCTTATCTAGTACGAAATAATCTGCACAATATTTTTATAAAATTGCACAATTCTTCACCTGAGCCCGCAAAAATGACCTGTATTTCGGGACACAGATTACTCCGAAGCGGCTGCAATTCAAAGCCCTCCGGTCTTGCTAACGGGGTACTCGATTCATCTTTTGATGACCGCGAGCGCTTCTCTCATCTATATAGAATAATAAGAATGCTCTACCGTTTCTCGTTTTTTAATTATTTTTTTTTAGGTCTCTTTGCGCCGTATTTGGAACGTGCCTGAAGTCTGTTGTTTACTCCGGCTGTATCAAGTGTTCCTCTAACGATGTGGTATCTTACGCCGGGCAGGTCTTTTACTCTGCCGCCTCTGATAAGAACAACGCTGTGTTCCTGGAGGTTGTGTCCGATACCCGGAATGTAAGCAGTTACTTCGATACCGTTAGTGAGACGAACTCTGGCAACTTTTCTCAGAGCCGAGTTAGGCTTTTTCGGTGTTACTGTCTTTACAGAAGTGCAAACGCCTCTTTTCTGAGGTGAATGAGTGTCGGTAGCGACTCTCTTTAATGAGTTCATTCCCTTGCCAAGGGCAGGAGCCGTTGACTTCTTGACAGAACTTGTTCTGCCTTCGCGTACTAATTGGTTGATAGTAGGCATTCTATTTCTCCTTTCTTTGTAAAATAGCTTTATTTTCAAGCGGAAATGACCTAAAATTCCATGATTTTAGGTCAAAACACGCTCAAAGCCAACACTTAGTTTATCACAAATCCATTCCCTGTGTCAATATCTTTTAGTCCATTTCAACGAAGTCGATTCCATCTGTCATTGTCGGGCTTTCGATAATCGGTTCTTCGAAAATTTCATCAATATCTTCGCTCATGTCGATAGCAGCCGCTGCCGCCGCAGCTTCCGCTTCTCTTGCGGCTTCTTCGGCTTCTCTTTGCTGTCTTTCGAAGTCTTCCATGATTTCGGCGTTAACACCGTAGTCAAGCTCGATATTCTTGTAGCGCTTCATGCCTGTGCCGGCAGGAATTAGCTTACCGATGATTACATTTTCTTTAAGGCCCACAAGTCTGTCGTTCTTGCCCTTGATTGCCGCGTCGGTGAGAACCTTGGTGGTTTCCTGGAATGAGGCTGCGGACAGGAAGGAGCTTGTCGCAAGGGAAGCCTTGGTGATACCAAGCAGGGTTCTCTTTGCAACGCAAGGCTCTCCGCCCTCTGCTACTGCCTTTTCGTTGGCTTCCTCCACCTCGAACTTGCCGTATAATGCGCCCGGAAGAAGATCCGTGTCGCCGGCGTCCTCGATCTTGTACTTGGAAAGCATCTGGCTTACGATGACCTCAACGTGCTTGTCGTTGATGTCTACACCTTGCTGCTTATATACTCTCTGTACTTCTTTCAGAAGATACTGGTATACGCCCTCGACTCCGTTAAGTCTGAGGATGTCGTGCGGATTAAGCGGTCCGCGGGTGATCTGGCCTCCCGCAAATACCTTGTCGCCTTCTTTTACATTTATTCTTGCTCCGTAAGGGATTACATATACATGGTCTTCTTCTTCGCCTCTTACCCTTACTTCGGTCTTGTTGTCTTTTCTTGCTTCGATGGAAATAACCTCACCATCGGCCTCGCAGATCTCCGCAAGTCCCTTCGGTTTTCTTGCTTCGAAAAGTTCTTCGACTCTCGGAAGACCCTGGGTGATGTCGCCGCCGGCTACGCCGCCGGTGTGGAATGTTCTCATCGTAAGCTGAGTACCCGGTTCGCCGATGGACTGTGCCGCCGTGATACCAACTGCTTCGCCGATGTTTACTTCTTCGCCGGTAGCAAGGTTTCTGCCGTAGCACTTAGCGCATACGCCGGTTCTTGCGTGACAGGTCATGACAGCGCGGATTGCAACGCTTTCGATGCCGCAGGCTTCAATTCTCTCAGCCGCAGCTTCCATGATTTCGTCGTTTTGTTCAACGATTACCTCTCCCGTCTGCGGGTCAACGATGTCGATAAATGCGGTTCTTCCCACAATTCTCTGCTTCAGCGGCTCGATAACTTCTTTGCCGTCTGTGAAGGCTCTTACTTCAACACCCTCGTCGGTTCCGCAGTCGTATTCTCTTACGATCACATTATGGGATACGTCTACAAGTCTTCTTGTCAGGTATCCGGAGTCGGCTGTACGAAGCGCGGTATCGGCAAGACCTTTACGAGCGCCGTTTGATGAAATGAAGTATTCCAAAATCGAAAGTCCCTCACGGAAGTTTGACTTGATAGGAATTTCTACGGTTTTACCGGTTGCGTTCGCCATAAGTCCACGCATACCGCCGACCTGTTTGATCTGGTTCTTGGAACCACGGGCTCCGGAGTTTGCCATGATGAACAGGTTATTCAGTGTTCCCAGTGAGTTCATCAGTGCGTCTGCAACGTCGTCTGTTGCCTTCGACCAAATCTTGATGATGGCTTCGTATCTTTCCTGGGCTGACATAAGACCCATTCTGAAAGCCTTTTCGTATTTATCAACCTCAGCCTCGGCAGCTGCGATGATGGTTTCTTTTTCTGCCGGAATTTCCATGTCGCTTACGCTGATGGTAACCGCGGCTTTTGTGGAATATTTGTAGCCCATGGACTTGATATAGTCAAGCATGATAACCGTGCCGGTGTTTCCGTGGGTTCTGTAGCATTTGTCGATGATCACGCCCAATTTTTTCTTGTCGCAAAGGAAGTCAACCTCAAGCGAATACGGGTCTTCACCTCTGTCTACAAATCCCAGATCCTGCGGGATCCCCTGATTAAAGATAAATCTGCCCACGGTGGACTCAACGAGTTTGCCTGTCTTGTCACCGTCAAGGAACATTCTTACCTTTACCTTTGCGTGGATTCCCACTACGCCGTTTTGATATGCCATGAGCATTTCGTCAAGGTCTGTAAATACCTTTCCGTCGCCCTTTTCCGCATAGGTGCTTCTGTCCTCAACACCCGGATGGGTGAGGTAGTAGCTTCCCAGAATCATATCCTGTGTAGGAGTTGTGATCGGGGAGCCGTCCTTCGGCGCGAGGATGTTGTTGACAGATAGCATGAGGAACCTTGCCTCTGCCTGCGCCTCAACGGAAAGCGGTACGTGAACAGCCATCTGGTCACCGTCGAAGTCGGCATTGAATGCCGTACAAGCCAGCGGATGCAGCTTGATTGCCTTGCCCTCTACCAGAACCGGCTCGAAAGCCTGTATTCCCAGTCTGTGGAGGGTCGGCGCACGGTTAAGCATTACCGGATGTTCTTTGATAACGCCTTCAAGCACGTCCCAGACTTCCGGTCTTACCTTTTCTACCATTCTCTTTGCGCTCTTGATATTGTGGGCATAGCCCTGCTCAACCAGTTCTTTCATGATGAAAGGCTTGAACAGTTCCAGAGCCATTTTCTTCGGAAGTCCGCACTGATAGAACTTCAGTTCCGGTCCTACTACGATTACGGAACGGCCCGAATAGTCAACACGTTTTCCCAGCAGGTTTTGTCTGAATCTTCCCTGTTTACCTTTGAGCATATCCGACAGGGATTTGAGAGGTCTTGAGCCCGGCCCAGTTACCGCTCTGCCCCGTCTGCCGTTATCTATGAGAGAGTCAACGGCTTCCTGAAGCATTCTCTTTTCGTTTCTGACGATGATGTCAGGAGCGCCCAGCTCTAGGAGTCTGTTGAGTCTGTTATTTCTGTTGATGACCCGTCTGTACAAATCGTTCAGGTCGGAGGTGGCGAATCTGCCGCCGTCCAGCTGAACCATAGGTCTGATATCCGGCGGGATTACAGGAATTACGTCCAGAATCATCCATTCCGGTCTGTTTCCGGAAATCCTGAGTGCCTCGATTACTTCGAGTCTTCTGACGATTCTGATTTTCTTCTGTCCCGACGCGTCCTTGAGCTGTTCTCTGAGTTCTGCAGAAAGCTTTTCAAGGTCGATGTCCTCCAAAAGCTTTTTAACCGCTTCTGCGCCCATTCCCGCAGTAAAGGCATTGCCGTACTGCTCTTTTGCTTCTTTGTACTGCTGCTCGGTCAATATTTCCTTGTAGCCCAGCCCGGTGTCTCCCGGATCCGTTACGATGTATGCCGCAAAGTAAAGAACCTTTTCCAGATTTCTCGGCGTAACGTCAAGGCAAAGTCCCATTCTCGACGGGATTCCCTTGAAGTACCAAATATGGGAAACAGGAGCCGCAAGCTTGATGTGGCCCATTCTCTCTCTTCTTACCTTTGCTTTGGTAACTTCTACGCCGCACCGGTCGCAGACGATACCCTTATATCTGATTCTCTTATACTTTCCGCAGTGACATTCCCAGTCTTTCATCGGCCCGAAGATCTTTTCGCAGAAAAGACCGTCCTTTTCGGGTTTCAAAGTTCTGTAGTTGATGGTTTCCGGCTTGGTAACCTCGCCGTGAGACCACTCAAGAATTTTTTCCGGAGATGCCAAATTGATCTGTATCGACTCGAAATTATTTAATTCATAATCGTTATTTACGTTATTGTTCAAGGAAGTTCCTCCCCCTTTCCTGTCACTCAATTACTCTTCTCTGAAATCGTCCTCCGCAAATTCGTCCGGTTCGCCAAATTCGGCATCAAAATCGTCTTCATCTGCGTTTTCTTCGCTGAATCCGCTGTTCATCATCTCGTCTTCGCTTTCCAGCTCCGTCTCAAAGTCCATGATGGCTTCAAGATTGCGCGGATCGTCGTCGTATTCGGAAGATTCTTTGATTTCGATTTCTTCGTCGTTTTCGGACAATACTTTGACGTCAAGTCCCAGAGCCTGCATTTCCTTGATCAATACCTTGAAAGATTCAGGGATTCCCGGCTTAGGGATGTTTTCGCCCTTGACGATTGCTTCGTAAGTCTTTACACGACCTACGATGTCGTCGGATTTTACAGTTAAGATTTCCTGTAAAGTATAAGCTGCGCCGTATGCTTCCAGCGCCCATACTTCCATCTCTCCGAAACGCTGTCCGCCAAACTGGGCTTTTCCTCCCAATGGCTGCTGAGTTACCAGCGAGTAAGGGCCGGTACTTCTTGCGTGAATCTTATCGTCAACCAGATGGTGGAGTTTGAGCATATACATATAACCAACGGTTACCGGATTGTCGAAATATTCTCCGGTTCTGCCGTCTCTGAGTTTGAGTTTTCCTGTCTTCGGATATCCGCATTCATCCAAAAGTCCGATGATGTCTTTTTCCGTAGCTCCGTCAAATACAGGAGTGGAAATGTACCAACCTTTTTTCTTTGCAGCAAGTCCAAGGTGAACCTCAAGTACCTGTCCGACGTTCATTCGGGATGGTACGCCCAGCGGGTTAAGCATTACCTGAAGCGGCTGACCGTTTTCCAGGAACGGCATATCTTCTTCCGGCAAAATCCTTGAAATTACACCCTTGTTTCCGTGGCGTCCTGCCATCTTGTCACCTACGTTTATCTTTCTCTTGGTGGCAATATAGCATCTCACGAGTTTGTTTACTCCCGGCGGAAGTTCGTCTCCGTTTTCTCTGCAGAAAACCTTGACGTCAACTACAATACCCGTCTCGCCATGAGGAACTCTCAGGGAAGTATCCCTTACTTCTCTTGCTTTTTCCCCGAAAATAGCCCGAAGAAGTCTCTCCTCTGCGGTAAGCTCGGTTTCGCCCTTAGGAGTTACCTTACCTACCAGAATATCTGTTGAATTTACTTCTGCTCCGATTCTAATGATACCCTCTTCGTCAAGGTCTTTGAGTGCGTCGTCGCCTACGTTCGGAATATCTCGCGTGATTTCCTCCGGTCCCAGCTTGGTATCTCTTGCCTCTGACTCGTATTCTTCGATGTGAAGGGAAGTCAGAACGTCGTCCATAAGGAGTCTTTCGTTTAATATGATGGCGTCCTCATAGTTGTAGCCCTCCCATGTCATGAAGCCTATTAGCAGGTTCTTGCCGAGGGCGATTTCACCCAGATCCGTGGACGGGCCGTCTGCGATGACTTCTCCCGCCTCGATGCGTTCTCCGGTTGAAACGATAGGTCTTTGATTTATGCAGGTTCCCTGGTTGGAACGCTTGAATTTAAGCAGTTTGTAAACGTCTTTTTCGTTGTTGTCGTCTCTTCTTATGATGATCATATCCGCGTCAACAAATTCAACGGTGCCGCTTGCTTTCGCAAGGATAACAACGCCCGAATCTCTTGCCGCTTTGTATTCCATACCCGTTCCGACGATAGGAGCCTCCGTCACAAGAAGCGGAACCGCCTGACGCTGCATGTTGGAACCCATCAGGGCACGGTTAGCGTCGTCGTTTTCGAGGAAAGGAATCATTGCAGTTGCAACGGAAACTACCTGCTTCGGAGAAACGTCCATGTAGTCGATCTGATCTCTCGGCATCAGGGCGATTTCGCCATGCTCGCCTCTGGAAGCAACCTTTGCGTTTGCAAAGTGTCCGTCCTCCGTAAGAGGTTCGTTTGCCTGAGCCACAACCATCATTTCTTCTTCGTCGGCAGTAAGATAGTGTATCTCGTCCGTTACTCTGTGAGTTTCTTTGTCCACAACTCTGTACGGAGTTTCGATAAAGCCGTACTGATTGATTACGCCGTAAGTCGTAAGTGAGCCGATAAGTCCGATGTTCGGGCCTTCAGGAGTTTCGATAGGACACATTCTGCCATAGTGAGAATGGTGTACGTCTCGAACTTCGAATCCGGCTCTTTCTCTGGAAAGTCCGCCCGGTCCCAAAGCGGAAAGTCTTCTCTTGTGTGTAAGTTCAGCAAGAGGATTATTCTGGTCCATGAACTGCGACAGCTGGGAGCTTCCGAAGAACTCCTTGATTGCCGCCGTTACCGGTCTTATATTCATTAAAGCCTGCGGAGTCGTAACGTCGATGTCCTGGGTAGTCATTCTTTCCTTTACGACTCTTTCCATTCTGGCGAGGCCGATTCTGAACTGATTCTGGAGAAGCTCTCCCACGGTTCTCAAACGGCGGTTGCCCAAATGGTCTATATCGTCAGTTGTTCCGATGCCATAGTTTAAGTTTAGGATATAACTGATAGAAGCGATGATATCCTCCACGATAATATGCTTTGGCGAAAGATCGTTCTTTCTGTCCACAAGCATATCCTTAAGTTCTTCCTCCGATGAAGCGGTCGCCAAAATCTCTTTGAGGACAGGATAAAATACCTTGTCAGCCACCTTAAGCTCCGTGGTATCAAAATCAACGTAGCATTTAAGGTCTACAAAGTTATTTCCTATGATTTTAGTGATTTGGTCAGGCTTTTCTTTGTCAAGAGCGTAGGCATAAATATACTCCACCCCTGCATTTTCAATCTCGAAAGCCAACTCTCTGCTGATTTTCTGTCCTTTTTCGGCAAGGATTTCTCCCGTTTCAGGGTGAATTACATCTTCGGCTGCCACTACGCCTGCAATTCTGTTTGATAAACCGAGCTTTTTGTTGTATTTGTATCTTCCCACCTTGGCGAGGTCATATCTCTTTGCGTCAAAGAACAAAGAGTTAAACAGCGCCTTTGCGCTTTCCACCGTAGGCGGTTCCGCCGGTCTTAATTTTTTGTAGATTTCCTTAAGACCTTCTTCGTAATTGCTTGCGGTGTCTTTTTCGAGAGTCTTCATCAGTCTCGGATCTTCTCCGAAAATGCTGATGATTTCCTCGTTTGTTCCAAAGCCAAGGGCTCTGAGAAGCGTTGTAACAGGCTGCTTTCTTGTACGGTCAACTCTGACGGAAATAATTTCGTTGGAGTCGGTTTCGTATTCCAGCCAAGCCCCACGGTTAGGGATAATGGTGGTGGAAAACAGCTTATTGTTTGATTTATCAACGGTTACATCGTAGTAAGGTCCCGGAGAACGCACCAGCTGAGTTACGACAACTCTTTCCGCGCCGTTGTAAATGAAAGTCCCCTTTTCGGTCATCAGCGGGAAATCTCCCATGAAAACCTCCTGTTCTTTCACTTCTCCGGTTTCTTTATTTATCAGTCTTACCCTGACTTTAAGCGGAGCTGCATACGTTACATCTCTCTCCTTACACTCTTCCTGCTCATATTTCGGGGCGTCGGTGAGTGAGTTATCAATGAACTCTAAAACCAGATTGTCCGCATAGTCTTTTATCGGAGAAATATCTTCAAAAACTTCTCTGAGACCTTCGCGGATAAACCAGTCATACGATTTTGTCTGAATCTCAATCAGATTCGGCATTTCGCAAACTTCATTGATTTTCGCAAATGTCATACGTTCTTTTCTACCTACTTGTATAGGTTTTGGCATCTTTATCACTCCTTATACTTTTAAAACAAATTACTTTGTGTGGCAGTCTAATATTATATAATATCCGTGTCAAATAATCAAGTGTTAATTTGGATTTTTCAGGAATATTTTTTGAATTTTTTCGATTTGTTTAGGGGAGGAGTTTTTCGAGGATTTTTTCTGCGGGATTTTTTCCATTGAAAAAGCGGCAGATACGCGCCTGCCGCCTTTTGAATCGCTTTGTAGTTTTCTTATTATTTAAGAGTTACAGTAGCGCCAACTTCTTCGAGCTGAGCCTTGATAGCTTCTGCTTCTGCCTTTTCGATACCTTCTTTGAGGTTTGTAGGAGCGCCGTCAACTGCTTCCTTAGCTTCCTTGAGTCCAAGACCGGTGATTTCTCTTACAGCCTTGATAACTTTGATCTTTTCTGCGCCTGCTGCTTCGAGTACTACTGTGAACTCAGTCTGTTCTTCAACTGCTGCTGCGCCGCCTGCTGCGCCTACAACTGCAACCGGAGCTGCTGCGGATACGCCGAATTCTTCTTCACAAGCTTTTACTAACTCGTTTAATTCTAAAACTGTCATCGCCTTTATAGCTTCGATAATTTGTTCCTTATTCATTTTATTTCTCCTTTACGAATTTTCTCTTTACGAGATCTTTTTAATTTGCTTTTTGAATAAACTATTCTGCCTTCGCATCTGCGATAGCCTGGAATGTTCTGACTGCCTTGCTGATAGGGGACTGAATGCTGCCCATGAACTTGGCGATAAGAACATCTCTTGACGGAATGTCTGCAACAGCCTGAATGCCGTCTTTGTCGAGGAAGTTGCCTTCCACAACCCCTGCCTTAAATTCCATCTTCTTGTAGTCTTTGATAACTTCGTTTATGATTCTTGCCGGAGCCGTTGCGTCGTCCTTGCTGATTGCAAGTGCGCTCGGTCCTTCGAGAACTTCTGCAAGACCTTCGAACTCGGTTCCTGCGATAGCTCTCTTAACAAGTGTGTTTTTATATACCGTGTAGTCTACGTTAGCCTCACGAAGTTTCTTTCTCATGGCGTCTGCCTGGGCAACTGTGATTCCCATGTAGTCGATAACAACTGCCGACTGAGCGCCGTCTAATTTTTCTTTAATCTCGTCGATAACGAGCTGTTTTGCTTTTTGAGCTTCTACTGACATTATGTGTTCTCCTTTCTTGTCGGTTCCGATTTGAGCCGACAGAGTATGGCCGGTACTCCATAAAAAAACCTTGCAAGCTTTGTCTATCCGCAGTATGCAAGGTCAATATTTTATATTGTACCTCGGCGGGAAATTAAGCTTTCGCACCCGCTGTCTACGGTTTTATTTCATTGTTGTGCTTATCCAAGCCTCAAATTCTGCGAAGTAAAATCGCAAGCGTCTCTACCTTGCAGCAACGCTGCAAATGCGGTCGAATTTGGTTCAGATTTCTGAAAGAAATCGCAAGCTTTTTTACCTTGCGGCAACTTAATTTTGTCGCTGCATTTTTAAGCTTCAGATTTTACGAAGTAAAATCGCAAGCGTTTCTACCTTGCAGCAACGCTGCAAATATAATCGAAGAAACGGTTAGAACTGGATAAGTGCCGGATTTACTTTCACTCCAGGGCCCATTGTGGAAGCTACCGTTACGCTCTTAAGGTACTGTCCTTTAGCTGCTGCAGGCTTTGCCTTTACAACTGCCTCAAGAAGTGCGTTAAAGTTTTCCGTTAACTTCTCAGCTCCGAATGAAACCTTTCCGATCGGTGTGTGGATGATGTTTGTCTTGTCAAGTCTGTACTCAACTTTACCTGCTTTGATCTCTTGCAAAGCTTTTTCAACATCCATTGTAACCGTTCCCGACTTAGGGTTTGGCATGAGGCCCTTAGGTCCCAAAATCTTACCTAATCTACCTACAACACCCATCATATCAGGAGTAGCAACTACTACGTCGAAGTCAAACCAGTTTTCGGTCTGAATCTTCTGAGCCATTTCTTCGGCTCCTACATAATCAGCGCCTGCCGCTTCTGCTTCCTGCGCCTTAGGTCCCTTAGCAAATACTAAAACCTTTTTCGTCTTGCCTGTTCCGTGAGGAAGAACGATTGCGCCTCTGACCTGCTGGTCTGCGTGTCTTCCGTCAACGCCAAGTTTGATGTGTACTTCAACTGTTTCGTCGAATTTTGCTTTCGCATTGTCAACAGCAATCTTTAAAGCGTCTTTTGCTTCAAATACTTCAGCCTTGTTATAAGCTGCGACTGCTGCTTTGTAATTTTTACCTCTCTTAGGCATGTTTACCTCCTCGTGGTATTAGCGACTTTCGTCTTCCACTTTCTTTTAACCTTCAATAACGATTCCCATACTTCTTGCAGTACCCTTGATCATTTCTGTTGCTGATTCAAGATTTGCTGCGTTTAAGTCAGGCATTTTGGTCTTTGCAATTTCTTCAGCCTGGGCTCTTGTAAGCGTTGCAACCTTTTTCTTGTTAGGTTCTCCGGATGCAGCGTCAAGTCCTGCGGCTTTTTTAAGAAGAACTGCTGCCGGCGGTGTTTTTGTAACAAATGTGAATGATCTGTCAGCATAAACCGTGATTACTACAGGAATAATCATACCCGGCTGGTCTTGTGTTCTTGCATTAAACTGTTTGCAGAAGTCCATAATGTTTACACTCTTTTGACCTAAAGCCGGACCAACCGGAGGTGCAGGAGTAGCATTGCCGGCTGCAATCTGAAGTTTAATATAACCCTCTACCTTTTTAGCCATCTCGTTTTCTCCTTTCGTTAAATTTTATCCACCTGGCTGAATTCCAATTCTACAGGTGTTTCTCGACCGAACATGGAAACTCTGACTTTCAGTACCTGTTTTTCTTTGTTGATCTCTTCTACCGTGCCCATAAAGCTCTCGAAAGGACCACTGATAACTCTGACTGTTTCGCCCACTTCTACGTCAAGGTCGATATAAACTTTTTCTATACCCATTCTCGCCACTTCTTCATCGGTAAGCGGAATCGGTTCGGAGCCATGACCTACGAAACCTGTAACTCCCTGCGTATTTCTCACAAGGTACCAAGACTCGTTGGTAACAATCATCTTTATAATTACATAACCCGGAAACATTTTCCGTGTTTTAATCTTGCGCTGTCCGTCTTTAATCTCAACTATGTCTTCGGTAGGTACAACGATGTCGATAATTAGGTCTTGCATCCCGCGGTTTTCAACCATTTTTTCGATATTCACTTTTACTTTGTTTTCGTGGCCCGAATAGGTATGAACCACATACCATTTCGCTTGACCGTCACCTCTGATTCCCTCGCCTTCGAGCGGAGAAGCGCCTTTGTTCTCAAAATCTGACATTCTCGTACCTTCTTTTCGATTATTTAAGTAATAAAATTAAGATTTCAAGCCTCAGCTTAGTTTAAAGTGATATTCAAAACTGCTTTGAGCGCTGCCAAAACGCCTGTGTCGATAAGCCAGAAACCAAGCGCGAAAACTGCGCAGGTGGCTATAACAACAGCCGTGTAGGATATTGTTTCCTTTTTCGTAGGCCATACAACCTTTTTCATTTCAACTTTTACGGATTTGAAATATTCCTTCAAGCTGAACTTCTTTTTTGTTCCTTCTTTGTTAGTAGCCATTGTTTTCTCTCCTTACTTTGTTTCCTTGTGAAGAGTGTGCTTCTTGCAGAATCTGCAATATTTCATCATTTCAATACGATCAGGGTCGTTCTTTTTGTTTTTCATCGTATTGTAGTTTCTCTGCTTGCACTCTGTGCACGCCAGCATTACTTTAACTCTCATGTTGATTGTCCTCCGTTTAACTCAAAATTCAGAGCCCTTTTCAAGAAGCTCTGTTACGCATAATCATAAAGTTGCCTATTAATTATAGAACAGTGCGTTGTCAATGTCAATATGCTTTTTTTAACTATTTCCGGAAGTCGCCGAAGTTTCGCCGGGAGTTTCCTCCGTGTTGCCGGTATTTTCTGTATCTCCTGTCGTCTCCTCTTCACTTTCTGTGTTAATTTGGGAAACTTGGACGATTTTGTCTATGGCTTTCATTTCCTCTTCCGGAATCGGATCCACGGTGCTGGCGCTGAAGCCCAGGGCATAGCAATATTCGTAATTGTTTGTACCCTTGATGGACTGTTTTGAAATCGTCCAGCTCGGCATACCGTCAAGCTGCATTTTTACGATGCTTGCCATTTCGTCGGCAGTCATGTTGGTGGCAAGGTTGTCCTTTACCGCGTCCAAAAGCGCCGTGTATTTGGTCAGAATCGTGGTGCTGGAACTGCATTTTTTGATGATTGCTTCAAGCACCTGCTGCTGGTTTTCGTTCCGTTTGAAGTCTCCCTCTGAGAATGCGTGTCTTTCCCTGCAAAATGCCAATGCTAATTTTCCGTCTACCTGGTTTATGCCCTGCACAAAATGATGGCCGTTCAGCTCTGGCATTCCTTTCATGCCCGATGTGTAAAAGTCACGGTCAGATTCGATTTCGATGCCGCCTATGGCGTCTACTAGCTTTACAATCGTGCTGTAGTTTACACGCAGATAGTAGTTGATATCTATTCCCAGCTGATTTTCGATTGCACCGATGCTTTCCTGTATTCCATAAAGGCTGGAATGGGTGAGCTTGTCCTTTGCGCCTTTGGTAGGCAGCTCGACATAGTAATCCCTCGGTATCGAGGTGAGAAGCACCTCGTGGGTCACCGGATTTACCGTGGCAATCATGTTTACGTCGGTTCTGTTGGGAACGTCTATGGATCCCTCCATATCGGAGCCGCTGATATATATATTAAAAGCTTCTTTCGTAACATCCACCGACGAGGTTCTGTCCTCGGTTTCTATAGGAATGGAAATCGTATACAAAATTTTCGTATTTTCTTCTATGTTAAGAGCCTCAATTTCAGCGTCGGTACTGTTTTTCATGCCGGAATAAGAGGCCGCGCTGATAAACGCTGCATTGTATTCTCCTGCCAAAAGTTTGCTTATGGCGTCTTTCGGGGCGTCAACATAGGCGTATTCCACCGAAACCTGCTCTTGCAGCTTGCTCTTTGCCTCGGAGTAAACCAGATCGTGGGACATATACGTAGCGACGGTCTGCCCTGCGAGAGTGCTTATGTCCTCGGTGCTTTGAGTTTCGGCCTGCGCCGCGTTCTCCGAAATCCCCGTCGTTTCCGTGGCATTCGCCGCTGCCGACTCTGCCCCCTCGTTTCGGACAATTACGTAATAGTCCTCGGTGGTGTCCTTTTCCTGGGTAATGTTTTCGATAAAGTCCACGGTTCCCATCAGGTAATACGTTCCCACTCCGAACACGCCGACCAAAAGCACTGCCGCTACCGCCGCCACATTTCTCCGGCTTTTTATACCGTTTTTGCTCATCATAACCGGCACAATAAAAATGCTTACAAATACAAGCAGTGCGATTCCGCCATATAGATATTTTGCGGGAAGCACGTCAAGCTTGCAAAGTATCGCCACAAAGGCGCAGGCAAGGAGCGAATATATAACGGCAAGGGTTCTGAAAAATGCCAACCCTTTGACCTTTTTGGACGCTCGTTTCTCGGCTTCGAGCTGCGCCATGATTTCTTGTTGTCGTTCTTTTCTCATAAATTCCTCTGTCTGATTTTTAGGCTATTCCTTAGCATTATATATCTTTTCACACGCCTTGGCAATAGGCTATCTTGTTTGCAAAGCGCCTGCAAAGCGTTTACAAAGCCTTTGCGGGATGATATAATGCTTTGGCGGAGGTAAGCAAAATGAACAAAATCGCAATTTTTATGCCCCTTGCGGCGGGCGCCTGTTGGGGTGCTTCGGGAATTTTCGTAAGAACGCTTGGCGCGGCGGGCTTTGATTCTGTCACCGTGATGTTTTCGAGGGCGATTACGGGCTCTTTTTTGGTGTTTTTATTTTTGCTTTTTTATGACAAAAGTCTGCTGAAAATCCGGCTGCGCCATCTGCCTCTGTTTGTTTCCCTTGCAATCAACGGTTATCTTCTTATGAATACCTGCTACAATTATACCGTTGGCAAGCTGACGCTGTCGCTGGCTTCGGTATTGCTGGGACTTTGCCCCATATTTGTGCTACTACTGGGTGCAATACTTTTCCGCGAGAAAATTACCCTCGCAAAAGTCTGCTGTATGCTTGCGGCGCTCACAGGCTGCGCATTGCTTGCAGGGGTGTTCGAAAAAGACGCCGAGGTCACCTGGAGTCTGGTGGGAATCCTCTCAGGGCTTGGCTCCGCATTTTTCAATGCAATTTATACTATCAACTCGAAGCAGCTTTCCACCGCCGGATACAATGCCCTCACGATAAATTTCTACGCCTTTTTCCTTACAGCCCTTGCTCTCCTGCCCTTTGCGGACTTTGAGATGTTCACCGGATTTGTGACCGCGGATCCCGCCCATGGAATCGCGTTCTATCTGGCTCAGGCGCTGGTGACTTCGATAATGCCGAACTTTCTCTATACCAGCTCCATGGAACGGGTGGATTCGGGAAGTGCCTCGATTCTTTCCTGCGGCGCCGAACCGGTTTCTGCGATGATTTTCGGCATCCTTATATATAGCGAAATCCCAAGCGCGCTTGGGATTATCGGTATGATTATAACTATTTCTGCGCTTGGCGTGCTTACACGCGCCGGCAAATCAAAGTAAAATGCGAATTAAATAAAGGTAATTAGCTCGCCTATATCTTTTCTCGGCGGAGCCTTGATTTCACCGTCAAGAGGATAGCCCATAGGGATTACCGCCCCGATCTTCTGATTTTCCGGGATTCCCACAACTTTTTTGATTTCTTCCTCGTCGAAATATCCTTGGATTACGGTTCCAACGCCCTTTTCGAAAGCCGCAAGGCAAAATGTCTGGGCTGCGATTCCCGCGTCGAACATCTGCCATCTGTCGCCTTTTTGGGTGGAAAAGCTTCCGTCCTTTTCGTAGCCGGAAATGCCCTCCACATAGGTGAGGACTGCAATCGCCGCTGCCCCTGCGAGGGTTTTGATGTTATAGGTGAATCCGTAGGTGCATTTGTCGCTTGCGATTTCTGCAATTTTTTTCTCATCGTCAATTATAAAATATCTGACGATCTGAGTGTTCTTCCAAGACGGCGCAAATCTTGCGGTTTCAACGATTTCCTCGATTACTTCTCTTGGGATTTTTTTATCCTGAAACTTTCTTACGCTTCTTCTTTCTTTTATGCCTTTGATTAAGTCCATTTTCTCCTCCGTTCCGCGACACCTTGTCTAAATGAGCGTCGCAAGGTATTTAAGTGTTCTGACTAACTGGCAGGTATAACTCATCTCATTGTCGTACCAAGCTACCACCCGTACCTCAAAAATATGTGTGCCGCATTGCTGCGCCAATGTTTGAGTAGCATCGAAAAGGGAGCCATATTCCATTCCGATTATGTCTGAGCTGACAAGTTCTTCCTCGGTATATCCGAAGGAAGCATTGGCTTCCGCCTTCATTGCCGCGTTGATTCCCTCCACGGATACCGTGTCCGTCATGTCCTTGAGAGTTGCGTCCAATATCGTGATTGAACCCGTAGGAACAGGCACACGCTGTGCCGAGCCGATGAGTTTTCCGGCAAGCTCCGGAATTACCAGACCGATTGCTTTTGCTGCGCCGGTGGAATTGGGAACGATATTGAGGGCTCCGGCTCTTGCCCTGCGTAAGTCGCCTTTTTTATGCGGCCCATCCAGTATCATCTGATCGCCGGTATATGCGTGGATCGTAGTCATAAAGCCTGTACGGACTTCCCTGTAGTCGTTCAGTGCCTTTGCCATAGGGGCAAGACAGTTTGTGGTGCAGGAAGCCCCTGAAACGATTGTATCGTCTTTTGTAAGGGTTTCGTGGTTTACACCGTATACTATAGTCGGAAGATCGTTTCCTGCCGGAGCCGAAATCAAAACTTTCTTAGCCCCCGCATCAATATGCGCCTGCGACTTTGCTTTCGATGTATAAAACCCCGTACATTCGAGTACCACATCAATGTCAAGGTCTTTCCAAGGCAATTTGCTTGCGTCTGCCTCCTTAAAAATCGGAACCGTCTTTCCGTCAACACTGATTGATTTTTCGTCGCAAGCTACCTCGTGACCTCTAAACGCCCCCTGTGAGCTGTCATATTTTAGAAGATGTGCCAGCATCCGCGGCTCTGTCAGGTCGTTAATTGCCACCACTTCAAGCTCCGCATCGTCAAATATACGTCGAAATGCCAGCCGTCCTATGCGGCCGAAACCGTTAATTGCAACTCTAATCATCTGTATTCCCCCTTTTCACAAAAGCGGCCCTCGCCGAGAGCCGCTTCTTTATTGCTTATTATGTCCGCGTCAATTTCGAATGGCGCCGGATTTTTCGTTCACCGCAAGAAAGCAAGATTTACGGAGCGGAGCATACTTGGGCGTATGTGAGCACCGAGAAATCGCAGCTGACACCGCGGTGGGCGAAAAAGACAAGTCGTTTCTCAAATGACGCAGGAAATTTTTCGTTATGCAAGGCGCACGATGCAAATTCGCACG
>CAVKSD010000023.1:0-21757 GCA_963658905.1 Bacteroidaceae bacterium | reverse complement strand
AGGAACTCGACCTGCTCCAAAGGATTTATGCTCACCTTTCCGAGGGCAAAAACGCTCGCAGCATGGAACTTGACGAGGAAGAAGCTGAATTTGTAAAGGCTATAGGGCTCCTTTCTTACAAGCCGATTATCTATGTTGCAAATGTCTCCGATGATGGAGTAGCAGACGCAGAAGCCGGCAAGAATCCTCATGCCCTCGCCGTTCGCAAAATCGCGGAGGACGAGGGCGCTGAGGTCGTGGTGATCTGTGCGGAAATCGAGGCGGAAATGGCTGAGCTCGATGATGAGGAGCGCAAAATGTTCTTGGAAGAGCTGGGAATCGAAGAATCAGGTCTTGACAAGCTGGTCAAAGCCTCCTACGCCCTGCTGAATCTCATCTCTTTCCTCACCGCAGGAGAGGATGAATGCCGTGCATGGACGATAAAGCGCGGAACCAAGGCTCCCCAGGCTGCCGGCAAAATTCATACTGACTTTGAAAAGGGTTTCATCCGCGCTGAAACCATCGCCTACGACAAGTTTATGGAGGTGGGCGGCTCAATGGCCGCCGCCAAGGAAAAAGGCTTCCTGCGCTCAGAGGGCAAGGAATATGTCATGAAAGACGGCGACATCGTAAACTTCCTGTTTAACGTATAATACAAATAACTCAAAAAGCCCCTGTCGCGGCATCTAACCAACGCAAGGGCTTTTATTATGCAATTTTCGTTATGTCCGTGCTTTATGTCGGCACTCTTTATGTCGGATTATGTCGGGACTTTTTATGTCAGCGCAATAAGCGCCGCTTTTTCTTCTTCTGTAAGCTTCATAGTTCGGCAGATTCTTTCGACGGTTTCTGCGTCCGGCACAAAATCAGGCTCCGTGCATAGCTTTGTAAAGTCGCTCTTGCTCATCCCAAGTCGCGAAAAGGTAATCGTCCCGTCGGCGATTTTTCGGTCATAATATCTGAAAAATAGTATTTTGAAAGTCATATTTTCCATGACAAGTCCTCTATCCTATTTTCTTGAGGCAGCATTTGTCCGCCAAGGCCGTTCCGATTGCCGTTCCGTATTCTCCGTCCTTTGGCACGAAGAAATTAAGGTCCGGAAACATGGTTTTTATCATGCGGCAAACACATTCGCACTCAGGAAAGTTCGTCAGCGCGCCTATGAGTATAAAGTCTTTCATATTCGTACCCTGAGAAATCAGCGCCGCGGTCTGGCAAATGGACTCGATTACCATATGCACTATGCCTGCCGCCTTGTCCTCGCAGGTTGCCCTCGAAGAAGCCTTGCCGAAATTGGAAGCGGTCACCTCAAGGTTCAGCCCCGGAAGGGGTTTTTCCGATATATCCCCGATTCTAAGGTCTATATGCCCCACCTTTCCGTTAAGCGCAAGCTCCTGTATCTTTTCGATATCGTCGGTGTTCAGCATGAGCTTCGAGAGTCCTATAATAGTCCCTCCGCCGATTCCGATGCCGCCAAGGTGCGTAGGCACTCCGTCCTTAACACCTACAAACGAGGTTCCTGTTCCCATGCTTACGACCATAAATTCTTTCTTGTCTTTTGCAAAATATCCGCCGCCCACGCCGTTTGCCGTGAATTCGTCCACTCTGTATGTAGGCAGTCCGTATATCGGCTGTTCCACTGCAATGCAGCCGACTCCCGTGAGATTTACCTGCTGTATATCCTCTAAATTAAGTTCGTTGTCGTACAAAAATTTTCCGAATGCGCCAAATAATGATGCAATCGCGTTACTCGCCGAAATTTGAACAGGCATCAGCATTTTTTCACCATCGAATCCTGCGATCTTGGTGGTGCTGCCGCCTATGTCAATTCCTACTACGATTCCCATTTCCGTGATGTCCTCTTTTCTTATGTAGTTGAAACTTCGTTAAGTATATCACAGCGGGAGATAATTGTCCACCTTATTTTTGCCGCTGCCTCATCATGTGCCTCAGGGGTGCCTCAGGTGCCTCATCGCGCCTCATCAGCTTTCGTACAGTAGCAATATATCTTTTACATTGGTCTGGCCTATGATATTTTCATCCAAATCGTAGCAATAGACCTCCACCGTCGCTTTGTTCTTCCCTTTTACAAGTTTTGATGTATCGATGAAATCTCCCGCGATTGCCGTTCCGGTTTTGATTTTCGGGCTTGTGTAAACCAGATCCTTTATTTTGTCACCATCCTGCGTATAAATTTTAATCGACATCAAGCGATTTTTGTTAGTATTAAAAAAGTTTAGATCCTGCATCGTTCCATCTTTGATTGTAACCGACGGTTCCAGGGAGATTCGGATTGTCCCCGTGGCGTCTGCATCGTGAACTTCTTCCGTTGTGGGCAGGATTACTGCCGTTTTCGCCGGCTGCAGGAGCATCCACACAAGCATACCCAGCATAGCCAGCAAAATTATTATAATCAGTATTAGAAGAATCAATCTGCGCTTTTCTTTCTTTTCTTCTTCTGTCATCATTTCTTCTTCTGCCATTTTCTTCCCTTCTTTCTTATGTTTTTAAGAAATATGTGGTTCTACAGTCATTATGATACTTGCCACCGCTGTTTCCGAAACGGCCATTGACACTGCCGCCGTATGACCGGAAAGTCCAATATCGGCGCTGCATCCGCTGTCAATATTTAAAGTTCCTGAAAAACCTTCCCCGGAAAGGTCGCTCGCCACCGAATCAATGGTCGCCAATATAGAAAGCTTTCTTGTGTCAAGCGCAAGATCTTTCCAACTTTCCGAACTGTCCGGCACAATGCTGTATCCGTTTTCTCCCTCTGCCCTCATGCCGGTTATGTCTATCGAGCCTGTTGTCATGTTATTTTTGATCGTAATTGGTGTGATGTTGAGCTTTGTCGGATCATCCTCGCTTGTGGCTGCAGTAACCGATTGGCTTATTTCAAAGCTTATGGTCTGAGGCGAAAAATTTGCTTTTACCTCCACCGAAGTTTCCTCTGCAAGGGCATACCCCGTAACTATAAATGACATCATAAAGGCAAGTATGCCGGTAAAAATCTTCTTCATCTTATTTCTCCTCTTTCTCCTCGTATAATATTTCGCTTAGGGAAAAAGGGGAAAAGATTTCTCTTTTCCCCTTATCCGATAAATCGTTATAAAATTACGCAGCAGCAAAATATACCGTAGCTACAAGATTTGCAATCTGCGTATCGGTTTCTGCTACGGTCGTCGGCCCAACGAGTCCTTCGAGCTTGATGGTCATAGTCCCACCGTAGCCTATCATCCCTACGCTTAGCCAATCAGAGTACAGATCGTGCGCAGTATCGGAACCGATTTGCGCACGGAGTGCAAAACTCTTTGAGTTCATCTCCAACGCTTTGAATGCCTCCTCGTTATATTTGGATTTTGTCCACCCATCTGCGGGAGTAAGCTTGATGTTGGTAACTTTAATTTTGGATACCGCGTTATTGTTTTTAATGGTGTAGTCTGTGACTTCAGCGATCACATTATTTGCCTCTGCTGTGATGTGTATGCCCTCCGACACGGTAATGTCGATTCCGGTGGTAGCTGCGGTCAGTTTAACCGGAGTGCTGTTCGGTCCTGCATCTGCAAAGGCTGAGGTTGTTGCCGCAAAGGTCAGCATTGCGGACATTGCTAATACAAATAATTTTTTCATGGCTTTGTTCTCCTTTCGTTTTTTAATTTTTTAAAGCCTTTTATCTAAATCGCCCTATTGCGATATAGAACATCTTGCGGAAAGCTTTTCAGCTTCCTCTTTTTCGTGTTTTTTTGCCATATATAAGTCCTGCTCCTCCGCAAAGCGCAAGAAACATGTAAGAATAAATTTTCATATTGTCGCCGGTCCTCGGAACCTCGGTTTCAGGTTCTTTCGGTTCGTCAGATTCTTTCGGCTTTGCAGGTTCAGCCGGGATATCCGGTTCGACAGGTTTGACAGGCTCCTCCGGCTCCTCTTCATCCGAAGAAATCGGCGTTATTTCCGGCGTCACAGGTGTCGGCGGAGTCGGTGGCACATAAGGCTCGCCGGGTTTTGTCGAATCGTTTGTAATACCATTTGCGGCAATATCGTCCCAGGTATTTATCTTGATTTGCAGACTCTTGGCAGAATGGTCTTGCCTTGCGTGGGTTACAGATTTTATAAACTCGACCTCACAAGTACTGTCTGCGCCGTTAAATGCAGCTTTCGGATAGTTTTCACTCTCGATGGTGCCTGCCGTTGTATCGTTTATCCAGCACTTTAATGCGCCCCTTGCATCAAGGATGAGGCTCACATTTGCGCCGGTAGTTGTTACAAAAGTTACGGTATCGCCTGCAAGAAGCGTTGCTGCGCCGGTTACTGTCTCTGTGCTTGAAACCTCATCTCTGAGCCTTGTAATCCCCCCTGCGATGGCATTTGCCGCTACGCTGTCTGCATATGTAAATTCCGCGGTGTGTGCATATGTCTGCTTGCCTTCCGCGTCAAGAACTCCCACTTCTTTCGTTACCGCAGGAATTGCCGCAATGTCTCCTGCCGACGGGTCGATTATTCCGTCGCCATTACTGTCCACTGCCGGAATCTCAGGGGTTACCACTACCGTTCTCGTTACCGGAGTGTGTGTGACGGTTGCAGTCAGCTTGTTTGGGTTCGCTCCGGCTTCCGTAAGCGTCAGCGTGTCCCTCTTTATGATAGGGTCTTCCCCTGTAGGGGCTTCGAAGCACGCCTCATACTTTGCCCCATAGCCCGTAAAGCTTACGGTTGGCACGAAGGTGTTTGTAGCGCCCTCATAGGTATAAGAATATGTATTTCCCGTAACCTTTACCGCGAGGCTCTTGCCGTTTGGCAGAGTAATATTTCTTTCCACGCCGTCCTCCGCCGTGATTTCTGCTCTGGAAACGTCTTTCCCCGCTTCAATCCTTATGCCCTCTGCCACAAGGCTGTCGGTAAGCCCGTACTCTACACCGTCAATGACAATGCCCGGCATCGGATACCGATTTTGCGCTTCCACGGTAATGGTCGCCGTGCCATAGCTGTCAAGAACTATTTTGGCTGCGACACCGTCCTCTGCCGTGATTTTTCCATTTTCGTCATAGCCTATCTCACATGGCGAAGATATAATCTCCTCATCTTCTCCCACTGCAAAGTAAAACGGCATTTCGTTCAAGACATATCCTGTCTTTGTGGCAAGCTCCCGGAGATAGTACACCCCGTAGGGCAGCTTGATCTTTGATTTTGCCTTGCCGTCATCGCCCACCGCAATCACATCCAACAGGCAGCCTTTTGGCGCAACAGTTGCAAGACCGGATTCGCCTACGCCCGAAAGGGTTTCCGCATTATACAGCCCAAAAACCGCGCCTCCTGCGGCAGCGTAAGTCTTGCTTCCGTAAGCCGTTTCAAAAGCCTTTTCCAAGTCTATTTCCACCGTAAAATATTCGTTTTTCAGGTTAAAACCTTTCCACACAAGAGGTGTAAACTGGTTCTTGTAGCTCAATGCCGCCTCGTAGGAGTCTCCGCTTGTTACATAGCCCCTCGGAGCCTTTAATTCCTTTACGATGTAATTTCCCAGAGGCAGAAGCTTCGACTCTGCGTAGCCCTCATCGTCGGTGGTGATCATGTCCACAAGTTCTCCCTTTGTGTAGCGGGTCGTCTTATAAATGCTGTGGAGATCAATTATTCCGACGCCATTGCCCGACGCCGCTTCCGCGCAGTAAACATCCATCACATAGCCGTCTGCAAAGGTAAGCTGTAGCGGTTTATCTTCCCTTTGGTTGGTGACGATTTCGATAAAGTATGTAGTCTCGCCGCCTGTTTCAAGTGAGTCCCGTCTTGTTGCCTTTACCGAGCAGCCCTCCGGAAGCCCCTGAACCACAGAAAACTCCGCTTCGGGGTTCTCAGGAGTAAGTGCCGAATACCAGTCAAGGTTTTTCTTCGCCGCGTTTCCGTCTCCGTCCGTATAGTTAAAGGAAAGGGTCGGGACAATATCTTCGTAAAGGTAGTCTACCGCCGACTGGGGCATCTCTATGGTGGCATAGGCAACCCCGCCCTTGTAGTACATATCAGCCCTTACGCCGTCCGCCCACTGAAAATATACGGGAGCCGTAGTAGAAGCCGTCGTAAAGGTTACCGTCCTATCTGCCGCTTCGTATGTATAGCCTGCCCCCACATCAAATACTTCACCGGACGCCCCGCCATGCTTCGTGATTATCGTAGTTGCAGCCTTTGTTTCGGGGTCTACATTTGAGCCCATTGCAAATCCGTCCCAGTTAAGCGTAAATCCGTCGGGGTCATCCTTTGCCTGGGTGTATTTCATCTCGTAAATTTGAACTACCGCCTTTTCAAAGTTCCCCGCCTGAGTGGAATCAAGCCATGTAACGCCGTCATTAAGCAGGGTCTTGTAGCTTGTTACCCCCGTTTCCCCGTCGGTCTTTTCTGCGATCACATACCGGGCTTCTGTTTTGGGATTTCCTGCAAACGTCACTTCCGCATAGCCCGCAGGAAGCTGATAGGAGAAAATTTCATTTCCCAAGATATCCGAAGTAAGGAAAGCGTACTTTTCGCTGCCACCGATTAGGCTCGTGTACTTAACGGTTCCCGCCTTTTCCTCCGTGACAGGATTTGCTTCCGTGGTAGCCGCGTCATAGCCCTTTACGGCAACTTTATATATAGGTTCTGACGGCTCTGCTTCATGTTCCGGTTCGTGTTCTGCCGCGGAATCCGTAGGCGAAGCTGGCGACGCCTTTCTGAATATGGCTCTGTCTCCTGCCGCCGGAGTTCCTACGAGGTTCCAGCCTTCGTTTTCCCACTCTATTTTCTTCTTTGTCTCCTTGATATATTCTGTCTCGTATGCAGGAGGCGTGTCACCCTCGTCGTCAAAATCACCGTCCCCGTTTGCGTCGATCCCCGGAGTTACAAGATTGTTTCTCTGCCCCATCGTTCTTTCCTCGTCGGCAAGGTCATCTTCTGTTAGCGCATAATAGTGGTAGTTCTTTACCACAAAGCGCTTTACCCCTATATCCGAAAAGTCTGTCGGCTCTGCGTCCCAATTAAGGGCATAATCCCCGTCCGCTTCATATGTATATGTCGCGGCGTATGCGTCCAGAGACGACACGAGGTTCGGGTCAAGGGAGCTTCCCGCGCTGCCTGCCGGAATGTTTAGGTAGCTCTCTAGCGGCTCAAGGGCATTATCCCCCACTGAGCCTGTCATTTCCGTAAGAGGAATTTCCGTAACGTAGCCCCTTGCCGCCGAAGTCACCTTGCTCACATGAACGTCGGTGATATTCTTTCCCCCTGCCTGATTTTGCATGGTAACCGTCACATCGTAGCAGTAGCGATATATATCGTCAGATGTCTCGCATGAATAGGAATACACCGTATCCTTTTGTTCAGGCGTTACATATATCGTCCGCTTCATATTGCCCTCCGAGGCTTCCCTCTCAAGGATATACCAAAGTTCCGCCCCTGAGTTATGGGAAAGCTCCCCTGTCTCGTAGTCTGAGGCGACATATTCTTTCGGGTTTAAAAGTTTTCCAACGAATGCCTTTACCCATTCCGCCGCGCTGTTAAGATGAGTTGAAATGCTCTTTGGTATGGAAATTTCCTCATCTGTTTTTGAGTCATAAATCTTTGGGCCCTCCGAGCCGTCGGAAAGGTTTATATCCTCCGCCGCGAAAATGCCAAAGATTGCGTCTTTTAGCTTCGCGCCCATCTTGTAAATCGGCGTAAAAACCGTTCTTCCATCTTTTGTTTCTTCCTTAAAGCCTGTTAGGATCTCTCCCTCTTTGTCTATGCTGATTTTTCCCTTTACGGCGTTATTGATAACCGCCGCCACTTTGTAATACGCCGAATACGGGTGTTCTCCCTTGTCATAAGCAGGGTCTGCCGCAAAGGTGTTTCCGTCGTAGGTCACAAGTTCCGAAAAATTGCCGTCGGTGTGGATATTCTGCTTCGTTACGGTAAATGTATAGCGGTTTGTAACCATCTTCGTTAGGTTTTCAAAGCTATAGCTTGCCTTGTCCTGATACTCGATGGGCTTTCCATCCGCGTCCTTAATTGCATAGCTTGGAACCGTTCCATCATAGCCATGGGTAGCTGCCTCTGCCGTAAACTGACCCTCTGAAATAAAGCCGAAATTGTGGTTCCTTGCTATACCATTTGCGCCGTATTCTCCCACATAATATCCCTTTGGAAGTAGCCACTCATAAATCTCGTACTTGCCGTAAGGAATCTCGTATGGAATATCAAAACAGCCGTTTTCGTCAAGTTCAAAGGTGTAGTTTGCGCTTTGTGAATTTATCGCCTCGGCGTTTGGCAGAAAGCGGTTATAGGTGTTCTTCGCAACGGTTCCCAAAGTGCCGTACCTTTCCCGATTTTCTTCGTCGCTGTAATCAGGGTTTCCTTTGTAGCGGATAAATACCTTTGTTCCGGCAAGGCGCAGGATTTTGCCTGTTTCGGAGTCTCGCTTTTCGAGCTTGATCCTATTTGATTTTACCTTATCCCGTAGGTTCACCTGATAGAGGTTGTTATACAAATCCCCCGTTCCGGCTACGGCAACGCCTTGGTTCATTCCGCTCCCGGTATAGCCTGTCCAGTTTCCCCTGAGCGGCACGTTCCCGCAGGATTCGTATTGGACTCTTGTCCCTGCACCATCTCCGTTATGCTCCGATATGACCACCGTAAACTGCTCCGTCACATACATTGGATCATCTGCCGAGGTTTCCGTCACAATATACTCGCCATATGGCAAATCCAAAAGCAAGAGCTGCCCGTTTTTACCTACTTTCATGGGGTTTTCTTCGCTATTCACTACCCCCGGACTTCTTGAAACTCTGTAGATGTTCGTGCCGCCGGTTCCCGTATCGGGAGTCAGGCTTACAAGGTTTATATATTCTGAGTTTTCAAAGCCCTTTGATTTTAGCTTTACCGTCCAAAGGCTGTTTTTGCTTATATCGCTTCCTCCGAGGGCAGAGTCCTTAAAAGGATTTTCCTTTTCATTTGACTTTATAATGAGGAGATTTCCGCGGAATACGTCCTCAGTATCCGTTTCAAGGTCGCAGATAAGCTCCTGCTCCGCTTCGATGTTTCCACCTGCCGCTACCGATTTGCCGGTCAAATTATGGATAGCGCCGTCTCCTGTGGTTGCGCCCCAGTCAAGGGTGTATTCCACGTCGCTCCATTCGTCGCTGTGGCAAAAATATTCGCAGGAGTCCTCGGTTTCGGCATGATATTTAAGGGTGTACTCCCTAACGCCGCCGTATGAATCGGGGTCAATGTATCTGCCGTCAGGCCGGGTAATGGTGATTCGGTAATTCACCGTCACGTCCCAAACCCTCTTTGTAGGCTCCTTGCTCCCCGTATGCTGATAACCTGTGATATTGCCCTCGCTGTCCGTAATCGGATGGTCGCAGTCGGTTAAAGCTCCTGATTCCGTAAGATAGGGTTCAAGGTCTGATTTTTCCATGAAAGGCTGATCCGAAAACACGATTTCGGAGCCAAGCTCGTCAAACTGCCTTGTGTCAATGGTTTGCCATCCGCCTCCGGCAATCTGCCTTTCGAGAGTGGCAACCGCCTCTAGCGTCGCATCTCCCATGGGCGTGTGATTATTCCCGTCAAATCCCCCATTTGCATCGACTTTTTCTATCGGCATATTTATAATGGGAAAAACATCCGCATCAAGAGGCCGGCAGGTTCCCATTTCGGCATTTATCGCCGCCGCCTTCTTTGTCAGCTTAAGGTAACCTCGCGTCGGATCCTCCAGTCCCGAAACAAAACCCTGAGTGTGAACCGTCCCGCCATTTGTGGCATAGCCCCAGAAATATGGCTTATAGAACCTGGCGTTTGCCCCTTTCGTGTAACGCTCCGCCCGAAGCGCCGCCGCCCCTTTGCGGCGAACCGTCAGGGTCTTTTCAAGGAGACTTTCCTTTTCAATGGTAAGGGTATATTTTTTCGTGGTCTTGTTAAATGTTATCGAAATGCCCTCTAACATATTTCCCTTTTCGTCAACCGCTTCAAGATCGTCGCCGTTTGCCGCTCCGCTTATTTCTTTTGTGTAGGGAAAAGCCGCGTCCTCCTCGATTGCAACAAGGGTGGGCTTTGCTTTGTCGGTGGAAGCGATGCTTTTATCAAATTTCATGCTTTTTTTGATTTCCGACGCCATGAAATTATATATGTCCATGGCTGCGGTGCCTTTTATGTGGTTTGTATAGTGATCTGCGCTGATTTTTCCCGTGGAGGAACCGTGCCAGCCGTTCTGGTATGAAAGTCCGTTTGCCTTTCTGTTAAAGTTTTTGTCTCGGAAATCCTGTTGGCACTCCCAGACAAGGCATTGTGTGGCAGCTACCCAGTCGGCAAAGTTGTAGGAGCTTGCATTCTGCCCGTAATATTTGTTGCCGGACTGAAATCCAAGGTCGCTGAGTTCTCCGGCGCTTCTCGTTACGGGACCGTAAAACAGCACACGAAACATATTGTCGATGGCATAGCCCTTTCCTCCCGACTCGTAAGCTTCTGCCATTTCTGAGCCGTCCTTTGCCCTTGCGTTCATCTTGGCGGTGTTTTTCTGGGTCACGCCGTGTTCTGCGCAGAATACCAGCGGATCCAAGGCCTTGCCGGTATTGATGGAATATACCTGCATGGGCGAATTTGCCTCGGTGCAGCTTCCGTCACTCCTAAGGCTTGGACCCGAGTAATCGGCATAATAAATCTGCATGTACCGTGAGGACTTTAAGTCGTAGTCACGCAGCTTCTTGCTTTCCAAAGAGCCGCTGATTCCCGCCAACGTCGCCGCCTCAGCGATTTCAACTCCTGTCAATCCTTCCCGATTAAGCACAGTTCCTTGCAGCATGGCTGCCGGCGCCCCCGTAAAGACTATCGCAAGAGCAAGAACCGTCGTCAGGATATTTTTCATTTTTTTCATTCTTTTCCCTTTCCCTCTCCTGTTCATTTTTCTTCTTCACCTTTCTTTTTTTGCAAAACAAAAGACGGCAGTCGAAACTGTCGTCCTTTGTCGTTTTATCGTTATTTCATTTTTTTAACTGCTATTTCATTTGCCTGCTATTTTTATCTGGCGCTCATCTCAAGCTATTTCATGGTCTTTCGCTGAATAAGTTTTATGATTTCAACAATCGGCATTACGAGGAATGCAAGTCCAAGTGCGATTGCATATTCTTCGAAGCTGATGTGTTCAAACTCAAATGCTTCCGAAAGGAATGGCACATAAATTACCAATGTCGTCGCTGCAAGGCTGGCAATAGATGACCAAATCAATGCCCTGTTCATGTATTTCATGCTAAACAGGCTCCCGCGCTGCGAACGCATGTTGAAGCTGTGGAAAATTTCCGCCATGGAAAGGGTCAGGAACGCCATCGTTGTCCCGTCCGGGCTTGTGGTAATCTCCCAAACTCCCGCTTCGATATAGTGTCCGATAAAATATGCCGCCAGTGTGAGCAGCGTAAGGACAATGCCCTGATACATCATATCAAAGCCAAGACCACCTGCAAAGATGCCGTCGGTGGTTTTTCTCGGCTGACGCTTCATGATATCGTCTTCCGGTCTTTCCATTCCCAGAGCAAGTGCCGGAAAGCAGTCCGTGATAAGATTTATCCAAAGAAGATGTACCGGCTGGAGTATCACAAATCCCAGCATGGTAGCCGCGAATATGCTCAGTACCTCACTCATGTTAGAAGCGAGCAGGAACTGTATCGACTTTCTGATGTTGTCATAGATTCTTCTGCCCTCTTCAACCGCGCCTACTATAGTTGCGAAGTTATCGTCTGCGAGTACCATGTCCGCAACGTTCTTTGTAACGTCTGTTCCAGTGATGCCCATGCCCACGCCGATATCCGCGGACTTGATGCTCGGAGCATCGTTTACGCCGTCTCCGGTCATCGCCGTTACATAGCCTTTTTTCTTCCACATGTTTACGATGCGAACCTTGTGTTCAGGCTGCACACGGGCATAAACGCTGATATTTTCGATTTCCTTTTCGAACTCATCGTCGCTCATCTCGTTTAGCATCGCCCCTGTGATGGCCTTTCTGCCTCCACCAAGGATTCCAAGCTCGCGACCGATTGCAGACGCCGTGTCGATGTGGTCGCCGGTAATCATAACAGGTCTGATTCCTGCCTCGTTACATTCTTCGATCGCCGCCTTAACCTCCGGTCTTACCGGGTCAATCATCCCCGAAAGTCCTACGAAGCAAAGGTCGTTTTCAACTCCCGCAGGTGAGATGTCCGAAGGAAGCTCATCGTATGTTTTGAATGCCGCCATCAGCACTCTGAGGGCTTTGTCTGCCATCTGCTTGTTGGCTGCGGCGATTTCCTTTCGATCACTATCGGTAATATCGCGAATCTCGCCGTTTTTTATAATCTTCGTGCATTTTTTCAGCACTTCGTCCGGAGCGCCCTTTGTATATTGAACGATTTTGCCCTCTGCGTCCTTGTGCAGGGTGGACATCATCTTTCTTCCGCTATCGAACGGAACTTCCGATACTCTCGGCATCTTCGCTTCCACATCGGATTTCTCGATTCCTATTTTGTGCGCGTAGTTTACAAGAGCGCATTCCGTAGGCTCTCCCGTTGCGGAATCATCTCCCGCCTCGATCCTCGCGTCGCAGCACAGTGCCATAGCAGATGCCAGAAGTTCTTCTTCGCTAGAGGCGCTGTAGGTTTCTACTACTGTCATCTTGTTCTGGGTAAGCGTTCCCGTCTTGTCCGAGCAGATTATCTGCGCGCAGCCCAAAGTTTCAACCGCCGTAAGCTTACGAATTATCGCATTTCGCTTGCTCATATTCGTAACGCCGATGGAAAGAACTATGGTAACAACCGCCGCCAGTCCCTCCGGAATCGCAGCAACCGCAAGGCTTACCGCAATCATAAATGTATTGATAAGTACCTCTGCATTTATATCCGAGGTTCTTATCAGGCTTACCGCAAAGATTACCACGCATATTGCCAGCACCAGAATCGTCAGGATTTTGCTGAGCTGTGTAAGCTTGATTTGCAGCGGGGTCTTGCCCTCCTGCGCCTGAGCAAGAGCGTCGGCAATTTTGCCCATTTCGGTGTTCATTCCCGTGCCGCAAATCACTGCCTTGCCACGACCGTAAACTACGGTGCTGCCCATATAAATCATATTCTTTCTGTCGCCAAGCGGAACATCCTTTGCATCCCCCAGCGTAAGAGTCTCCGAAATCTTGCTTACCGGAACGCTTTCGCCGGTCAGCGCCGCTTCTTCGATCTTCAGGCTGTTGCTTTCGATTATTCTGCCGTCTGCCGGAACCGCGTCCCCGGCTTCCAAAATCACTATGTCGCCGGCTACAAGGTCTTCGCTCTTTACGACCTGAATCTTGCCGTCTCTGAGAACCTTGCTGGTTGCCGCCGCCATCTCCTGCAGGGCTTCGATAGCCTTTTCCGCCTTGCTTTCCTGATACATTCCAAGGAGCGCGTTGATGATTACCACCGCCATTATGATGATAACATCTGCAAAATTTTCTCCTGCGTAATACGAGGTTACTCCCGATACCGCAGCCGCCGCGATGAGCACGATGATCATCGGGTCTGCCATCTGTGAAAGGAACCTCTTGAGAAGCGAATCCTTTTTAGCTTCTGCCAGTTTGTTCTTGCCGCCCTTAGCAAGTCTTTCCGCCGCCTCTTTCGAAGTCAAACCTTGCTCGCTTGATTTTACTTCCGACAGCGTTTCGTCAACATTTTTTAAGTAGTACTGCATTTTTCCTCCTTCGGTAGTAAAGCCATTAAAAAAAGACTCCCACCATATATTAGTATATACGGTAAAAGTCTTACTATTTAAGATATATGCGAACCGGATTCTCACCGGTTGGGATGTCGCAAATACCACGCGTTTTCGCGCCAGTTACTCCCTCTTACAATTTATATATTTTACTACACCCGCAGCAAAAATGTCAAGCAAAAAATCACATATTTTGAATTAAAATTATGTTAAGTTCCGTCTGGAATTTCAGGAGTGCGCAAAAGATTATCGTCAGTCCCATGGTCATTATCATGTTCTTCATTTTCAGCCTCCTCAGTCTTTTCCCCGTCCTTATCTTCGGTTTCTGCCTGTCCTTCAGGCGGCCCGCTTTCTTCTGTTCGCCCGCTATCTTCCGGCTCGACGGTCTTGTCTTCCTTATCTTCGATTTCTTCTTCCTCCTCGCGGGTCAGAATCACCCCGCGGAAGTGGTACTTTGCCTCGTTTTCCGCCGAAGAAATTCCGAGAAATTTCGCCGCACCGATAACGTTTTTCAGCGGCACGCTTATATCGTAGCCCGTATTTCCCGATTCGAGGTTTTGGGTGTCCACCCCTATTTCCGCCTGCGCGCAGTCAAGGAAAGAAGCCGCATTTTGCCGCAAAGTACTTATGTCCTCCGAAGCAATTTCGCCCCTTTCCTCCGCCGAGTCCCGAAAAAGACTCACACAGCTTTCGGTTTCCACTAACTTCGTGTAAACCGCTTGATTCGCCGCGAATTGCATCACGAATATCATCAGCAGCATTAATGAAGCGATCGAGGTGATAAAATCCTTCATCCGTATGCCTCCATGGTCTGCCGCATCGCCTGACCGCTGACCCAGCGCAGGCTTCCCTCATGGGTTCCTGCCATCATGTCAAAGACGATACATCCCAGCAAGATCGTTCCTATTATGATAATCAGCTGCTTCATACGCCGCCCTGCCCCTTTCTGAAGTCGATGGAATCCATAATCGCACCGGTTCCCTCGTCCATAATGTCCTCCGCCGCCGATTTCAGCGAATTTCCGTCCCCAAGAATCAGCGTGTTCACAATCAAAGCTCCCAATAAAATCGTTCCTATAATAATTATCAAATTTTTCATTTTGTTCCTCCTAAATAATTTTAAATAATCTTAAAACCTAAAAATTGCTAAAGCGCCCTAAAAAATACTTCCCAGCATATTGAGAGCGTCCATAAACACCGCCACCACCGCAAAGTTGATAAGCAGCGCAAAAACCGTGGCACTTGACCATACCGTAGTTATTATGCTGTTTCTTTGGGCTGTTTTCATCGCCTGAGTCATTCGTTTTTCCGCCATCATATTTTGAAACACTTCCATCTGTTCGATAAGCTCCGCGGGATTGATTTTTTCAAGCTTCGCAAGAATGGCACCGAAAGTTTTTCCCGCCTTTGTGCCTACCGCCCGGCTGAAATACTCGAAAGCCTCATCGTCTCTGCCCTGCCTGTACAGCAGAAGCATCTCCCTATAAACCGGCTTCAGCCGAGTCGCGTTTTCCATCAGCATGGTATACAAAAACTCACCGGAAAACGGTTTTGCGCCGTTTACAATCGCGAGGTTTTTCAGTGTGATGCAGCTGTCGTAAAGTTCAAGCTCCAAAATTTCCTTTTTCATCCGTATTTTCCACACCTCCTATAAGTCTGCGCATAAAACTATACGTCGAGTTTTCCTCGTGAAATATAAGCGAATATAATGATTCCGGAAATATACAAAATCACCGAAAGCACAAACCACGTAAGCCCCGCCGTCGTCTGAAACTGGTATATGAAAAACTTTTTCCAGCTCAAGTCGAAAAAGACTATGCCGCCTATGGCAGTCAGGGCGTAGCATATAGGCGCAAGATATTTCAGCATGAGCTTCGCCTCGTTGTTTTCACGCCTTGCATACTCGTTGATCTTCCGCGCCATTTCCACGGAGCCTGCAAGGTCTGCCAGCGCGTTTGTTACTTCAATGCCCGACGACAGCGCAAAATACATATTTGAGGCAAGGATCCCCGACCACGAGGTATTGATGGAAAGCCTAAATTCTGCCAAAATCCGTTTCAGATCCTCGTTGCTTCCCGCCGAGTTTATGCCCTTTGACAAATTAAAAAGAAGCCTCCGCGAGTTCGGTGCTTCCTCCATATCAGCGACGCTTGCTTCGATGGCTCGCTGCATATTAAAATAATTGATCTTGTAGTTTTCCAATAGCTCCGTGATGAGGATTTCCCCCTCTCTTGAGCTTTCCACCCGTATGAATTGCAGTTTCATCCGAAGCAGGGCATAGGGCAGCATAATCGCAAAAACCACCGCCCCGAAGCACAAAGCCGCCGAGATTTTCCCGCTCAGCAAGGCGAATATCAGAATCCCCGGCAGCACGCTCAGAAAAATGAAAATTCTGAGAGTAGCGTCGTTTCCCTTTCCTAGGGTTACCCGAAGCAGCGTTTTGATATGTTCCGAAAAAACGCTTTCATATTTTTTTACGTAGCCTTTGCTCATTTCGTCCAGCCATGGCAATATCAGCGTAAAAACTCCTCCGAAGGCACATAGCAAAGTTGCTGTTTCAACCATTTGCGTTCTTCCTCACTTTCATGTCCGGATGATAGTACCTCGGATAAATCACGCTGTTTTCCATCATCGGATATTTCTCAGACAGTTTTCGCAGTTCTTCTCTCATGATTTCCCCCTCTTTCTGCCAAAGCGCCAGCACCTTGGCTTTGTCGCTTCCTATATGTTCACTCCACCGCCACAGACCGCTTTTTTCGTCGTAGGCGCATATAATGTGAATGCTTACCCGGTCGCTCTGCGTATCATAACAAAGCTCTGAAATTGATTTGAGTTTTTTCACCGCCCGGTTGTTTTCCTGTTGGCAAAATTCAAAGATATAATGAAACGAGCAAAATACTTGCAAAATCAGGCTTTGTTCGTCGCCGCCGTATCTGCTTGCTATTTTTGAGGCGATCTTATATGGCAAATTCGGAATGTCTCCGGAATGTATGGTTGCCTTGCACCTGCCGGCGCCTACCCCGGATATTTCCATTGCAAGCCTGAAACTCTGTGCGTCTCTCATTTCCTCCAAAATCACATAGTCGTTATCCCCTCTCAAAAGGGATTTTGTGAGGGTTTCCAGCTCGTCGCCGTCTGCCACCAGCTGCATGATCGGCGTTTCCGGCATCAGCCTTTCCCAAGGGGTTTCCGGGTCTGTGGATATGGCAAGCCCCTCTTTGTCCTTCGCCTCGTATCTTTGCCATGCCTGCAAAAACGTCGTCTTTCCCGACCTTACGGTTCCCGCAAACAATACATTGAAGCCGATGTTTACCATTGCTTTGAAAAGCTCGCAGCCTTCTTTCGGAATCGTGCCTAAATCCGCCAGCATTTCAAAGTTCAAATCTTTGAGCAAATACTTTCTGAAAACCATTATGTCCTGATCCGGTTTTGTCCGCTCGCCGGCATAAATCGTAACTCTTATTCCGTTTGAAAGATATAGTTCGTGAAAGCCCTGCTCCATTCTCTGTCGCGGATTTCCCATCAAAAGCGCCCGCCTGAGCTGCTGCCGCCTTTCCCTGCCGATTCGCTGAGGCTGAAGTACGGATTTTCCGTCTATCAGACAGTACAGCCTGTCGCCTATCAGTTTTGCCGAAGATGACCGCTTATATTCCTCTGTTTCGTCGTAGACCCATGGCGTCAGCGCCGAAAGTCCGTAAAGCTCTGCAAAAATTCCCTCGGTCAGATTTCGATACCAGGGCGGCGGAACAACGCTGCATAGCTCCTGCTCACGGATTATTCCTGCGATTTCTTCTTTGTAGAAGTTCATCTCAGCCTCGCTTCCCAGAATCGCCGCCTTTTCCCGTTCCAACATCTGCATCTTCGCAAAGTCGTCCAGTCCTTTCCACCGGCTATCAAGACAGGCTTTTACCCTTTCGCAGGTTTTCCAAAAGTCAAGCTCGTTCAACTGCACAATATCACCCATCAGGCATCACCTCCCGACGAATACAGAAGCACAAACTTGTTGCCCTTTGCGGCAAGATTAGCCAATTTCAATGCTTGCTTCTCGCTTACGATTACTTCGATGACGCTTACGGCAGCCGACGCCGAGAGCCTTTCGTTTTCAGAATAAACCACCTCATTGTTGTTTCCGTCTCTTGCGTATGCCACCACCGCCTTTGTCACGATCGAACCGCCGAGACAAAATATTACGTCGTCTCCCCTTTTGAGTGTCTGGGGATAGGTCTTTAGCCAGTCCTCCGGCAGCGAAAGCACCAAGCCCTCGGAAATTCCACCCGTAGTCAGCCTGCTGTCGGCAAAATATTCGGGATAGAGGGCCTCCTCCTGCGGTATGTAGTGCCGGCTTTCCTTGCCTATCACCTTTGCCTTATCTCCCGGTCTTAGGGCGTCTCCGGCTGCATTTTCAACCTTTTTGGTGGTGAGCATCTTTTCCTCTATGATACTGCTTTTGGGAATGTCCTCTTTAAAAGTAAGTATCTCGTCGTATCCGATGTTCTGCCGCCCCCAAAGTTCCCAAAATCCCAATACTGACAGGGCTACGCATATCAAAACTATACCTGCAATTTTTCTTTTCATTCTGCGCCTCCTTTACACCATTTTACTGTATCATACTACCACGGTTAAATGTAACTTTCAGCACATTTTTGAAAATTTTTCAAAAATTTTAAACTATTTGCAAGTTTTTCGCCACATGATACATGAGTACCTGCTGCCATTTCTTCCACGTATTTATGTGTGCGTCAAGGGAATAGCCTCGATTTTCAACGTTTTTGCGTCTCAAACCCTCGCGATATTTCGGCGGAATCTCGTCGAACGCCGACTCGATGGCAACGATTCTGGCGGAAAGATGTGCGATTTTTATCGCTTTATTTCCCGTTCCGTCGCTCACAAAGCCTGTACCATAAGCAAAATTCGACAAAACTTTTTCCCCCGCAGAAATCATGTCTCTTTCCTCCTTCATATACGAAAGTTCTTCTTTCATTCTGCTGAGATCCCGCAGCGCCCAATATGCCTGTCTGTATACCGGCTCCGGCAAAAGATAGCTTTTCATTCTTTTCTGTTGACAATCTCTCACATTATCACCTCTCCTTCTTCTTTGATAATACTATTTATATTGTTACAAATTTGCTATTTCTTGTAACATTTTGTCGATTCCCGTAAAAAAAAGCCCCACGCGGCATAAGAGCATGGAGCTTTTCATGAAAGCAAAACAAATATATTTTTCGGCAAGACTTGTAGGTTTCGTTAACGGCCTACAGTACCTTTTCGAGGAAGCTCTTCGTTCTTTCTTCTTTCGGGCTGTCAAAGAGCTCAGCAGGCTTTCCCTCTTCGACGATTGCGCCGTCTGCCATAAAGATCACCCGATCCGCAACCTCTCTTGCAAAGCCCATTTCGTGGGTCACGACGATCATGGTCATTCCCTCTGCGGCAAGCTCCCGCATTACGTCCAGAACCTCTCCTACCATCTCAGGGTCAAGGGCAGAGGTGGGCTCGTCAAAGAGCATCACATCAGGCTGCATCGCAAGGGCTCTTACGATTGCAATACGCTGCTTCTGACCGCCGGAAAGCATATTGGGAAACTCGTCCTTCTTGTCTTCTAGTCCTACCCTCGCCAGCAGTTTCATGGCAGTCTCCTTCGCCTCGGTTTCGCTCATCAGCTTCAGGGTCACCGGCGCCATCATGATATTTTGGATTACCGTTTTATGTGGGAAAAGGTTGAAATGCTGGAACACCATTCCCATCTTCTGCCTGTGGAGGTTGATGTCCACATCCTTTGAAGCCAAATTCACGCCGTCAAAATATATTTCCCCCGATGTAGGTTCTTCGAGCATATTGAGACTTCTGAGTAGTGTGGATTTTCCGGAGCCTGAGGGCCCGATGATTGCCACCACTTCGCCCCTTTGCACGTCCAAATTGCAGTGATTCAGCGCCACGATTTTGCCGCCGTTATATTCTTTTACCAAGTCTTTTACGGAAATAATCAAGTTAGCGTTTGTCTCCACGGCGCATCCTCCTTTCGATATGCTCGATAACCTTTGATGTCGGGTAGTTGATGATAAAGTAAATAATCGCCGCCAGCATAAACGGTCCAACGGAAATATATGTGGAGCCGCCGATCATCTGCGCCGTCCACATGATTTCTGCCATGCCGATGAACATACAGATCGAGCTTTCCTTGATCATTGTAACCACTTCATTTGCCAGGGCCGGAAGCACATTTTTGATCGCCTGAGGCAGGATAACCAGCTTCATGCTCTGAGCCTGAGAAAGCCCCAAGGAGCGAGCCGCCTCCATCTGTCCGCTGTCAACTGCCAAAATTCCCGCACGGAAGATTTCCGCCACATAAGCAGAGCTGTTCAGTGCCAGCGCCACAATGCCGGGTACGAATCTAGTTGAATCGATGAATCCGAAAAGCGTCATTTTCGGCACCGTTATGTAGTTAAATACGCCGAAATAGATGATCGTAAGCTGAACCAGCATAGGCGTCGAACGGAAGGCTGCAATATATGCCCCCGAAATCCACCTTATCGGTCTTCTTTTGCTAAGACGCATGGTCGCAAGAAGCAGCGCCGGAAGCACCGCAAGCAATACGGATACTACAGAAAGAATCAGGGTGTATTCGACACCCTGAAGTACTGCGTGACCATATTTCGGTAAAAACTTAAAGTTAAAAAAAGCATAGGCAGGCATGTCGGAAAATATGCTCTGCCACCAATCCCAAAACATAGATGTTATTCCTTTCTCGGTTTACTCAGTGTCAATATATGCGGTTATAAATAAGTATACTAACCGCATGAATCATGCGATTAGTATACCATACTTTATTTACTCTGTATATAATTATTTCAGCCTATTATTCAGCGGAAACTTCCTCTAAGATGTCAGCCTTAGCTTCTGCGTTTGCCTTGAACTCCTCAATTTTGTTTTCCTCGGTGAGTTTTGCGATCGCTTCGTTGATCTTAGGAAGGAGTCCCTTAGGGTCGCCCTTTGCAACTGCTACGCAAACCTCTGCGGAATCGCCAAGTTCGTCAAAGCTGAGAGCTACGAGGTCGTCGTTGCTTGCCTGATATTGCTGTGCTACGGAACCGTCTACGAGGATAGCATCAACCTTTCCGTAGGAAACTTCTTTTACAAGGTCGAGAACGCTCTGGAGTGCAACTGCGTCTACATCGGCAATTTCGCTGATGATCTCATACTTTGTGGTTGCTGTCTGAGCACCGATGGTCTTGCCTTCGAAGTCGCTGTAAGATGTGTACTGGTCAGCATTTTCTTTCTTAACGAGGAACTGCGGAGCAAGCTCTGTCAGGTAAGGATCGGAGAAGTCAGCTGCTTCTTTTCTCTCGTCTGTTGCTTCGATATCAGCAAGAACGATGTCGAACTGTCCTTTTCCAAGAGCGGTAAGAAGGTTGTCGAAAGACATATTCTCTGTCTGGAGTTCTACTCCCATGTAATCTGCGATGTACTGAGCAACGTCAACATCGATGCCTCCATAAACCATTTCGCCGTTTTCGTCAGGATACATAAATTCGAACGGAGCATAGTCAGCGGATGTGCCGAATACGAGGGTTGTCATCTCTTCTGTCTGAGCTTCTTCCGTGTCACCGCCGCAAGCTGTCAGCGTGCAGAGAGCAAGGATCATGATAAGTGATACTGCTAAAATTTTCTTGAGTGTTTTTGAGGTTTTCATTTTTTTCTTTTCCTTTCAAAGTTTTATCTTACCCTTATTTGGCAAAAACATGTGCGTGTCCTTGTCAAATAAGGGTATATGCTATTTTTTCGCTGTTTTCCAACAACATGGTTAATTATACGACTCTATGAATAAAAATGCAAGCACTTTTTTGAAAAATTTCTAAAATATTTTGATTTTTTTCTTTAATCACCCTCCGCAGAGCGTTTTTGTGCAAAAATATACATCTATTCTGTATTTTTATGCAGAATGTATATTTGCTCGTAATTGTTCCGCTTTAGCATCCTATAGTGTATTCTCTCTATGATTAGTCTTAGGATTTCGACTTTGTTTCAGGTTTTTGAGGTCTAATGTCGAATTTTGTCGAAACTTTTTTGCTCTCGAATCCCATTATATCCCTTGCTTT
>CAVKSD010000022.1:0-21789 GCA_963658905.1 Bacteroidaceae bacterium | reverse complement strand
TGCTTGCCAAAATCGCCCGTGGCGTTGCCCGCTGCGGCGTAAATGATGAACGAAAAATCCTGCGTCCGGTTAATAAACGCAGGATTATTTGTTCTTAGTTCAGTGTTCGTCAGCTCTTAATCAGTTCTGGAGTTTGTCAGCTTGCCATCCACGATCATGCGGGCGATTTTCTCCGCACAGAATGCAACCGCCGTGGCGCAATGGAAAGTTCCGTTATGCTCCGCATATCCGATATCTCCCTCGGGAGTTTTCCAGTCATAAACGGCGCCCATGTTGTGGATCATGACCTCGGAGCAGAGAATTCCGTCATATTCCTTGCGAAATTCCTCTACAAGTTCCCGAACCATCTGGTGACATTTGTCATAGTCGCCGCCAAGATCATCGATAGGTCTGCCGTAGCAAAGGCTGATTGCTAAGGCCGCCGCGTTCAGCGCGCCGCAGGTTCCAAGAAGCGAGCATCCGCAGCCGCCCGCAATACCAAAACAGCCTCGGAGCATATCCTCCGTAATTCCCAGATCCGGGAACGCTTGGTATAAGCCGTTCAAACAGCTCTGAATACAGTTGCCGTAGTCCGTTTCCGTCTGAAAACCTACATCCATTGCCTTTTTAACAAGAGCTTCTTTTTCTTCGTGGGATAATTTCGTATAATCCTGCATGATACTCGCCTTCTTTCTCGTTATTTACGTGTTTAATGCAAATCCTCGGCACCGTGCCGCAAAATATAATTTGTATGTAACACAATTTTAGTTTATCTTTTAACAAAAAACAATAAAATCGGTCAAATAACAAGAAAATCGACAAAACAATAAGAGAATTGCCCTGCGAAAGATTGTATTTGCTTACCGAAAATGATATTATTGTTTTAAATTAAAAGCATTGCCGCGTGGCATTTTGCGAGGGAGGAAATATTGATGAAATTACTTGTTATAGGCGGTTCGGCAGGCGGCGCATCCGTAGCTGCAAGAGCGCGCAGATTAAATGAAGAAGCTGAAATTACGATTTTTGAAAAGGGCAGAGACGTTTCGTTCTCAAACTGCTCGCTTCCGTATTTTACGGGCGGAGTTGTGGAAAGCAGCGAAGACCTTATCATGATGTTTCCGGAGGATTTCAAGGCAAAACACAATATCGACGTTTATACCCAAACCGAGGTATTGTCTGTTGACAGAGATAAAAAAACCATTTCGGTGAAGGATTTGCGCAGCGGCGAAATCAGGGAAGAAGCCTACGACAAGCTGGTGCTTGCAACGGGTACGGAACCGGTGCTTCCAAAGAGCATAGCGGGCATAGACTCAGAGAACGTATTTACCATCCGCAATGTGACGGATATTGAGCGTTTGCAGGCGAAGCTTACCCAAGCTTCCACGAAAAACGTTGCGGTAGTTGGCGGAGGCTTTATCGGCGTGGAAGTTGCGGAAAATCTGCGCAGAATAAACAAAAATGTTACGCTGATAGAGGGAACGAATCAGGTTTTGGCGCCTTATGACTACGATATGGTTCAGGTTTTGCACAAGGAGCTTGACGATAACGGCGTTTGTCTCCATGTATCTGCAACGGTAACCGAAATCGCCGACGGAAAGGTCAAGGCGGTACACGACGGAAAGGAATTTGAAGTTCCGGCAGAGGCGGTCATCATGGCTGTAGGCGCAAGACCGAAGACCGAACTTGCAAAGGCTGCGGGGCTTACCATCGGTGAAACCGGCGGAATCTGGGTTGACCACAACTACAGAACAAGCGATGCGGACATCTATGCCATCGGTGATGCTATCGAATCATATAGCGCTCTAGCCCACGCACCGGGGAGAATCGCTTTGGCAGGGCCTACCCAGAGACAGGCAAGAGCGGCGGCAGACCACATTTTCGGAATCTGCAACGCAAACAAGGGCTACATCGGCTCATCCTGCATCAAAGTTTTCGGAAAGAACGCGGCTTGCACCGGACTTTCGGAAAAAGAAGCGAAGCGCCTTGGCTATTCCTACGACTCGGTTATGGTATTTCCTATGGACAAGGTGGGACTTATGCCAAACGCGAACTATATGGTCTTCAAGCTGGTATTTGAGGTTCCTACGGGACGCATTCTGGGAGCCCAGGCAATCGGCACCGGAGAATGTGATAAGCGCGTTGACGTAATCGCAACCATGATCACCATGGGGGGAACCTTGGAAGACCTGAAAGAGCTGGAGCTTTGCTACGCTCCGCCGTTCTCAACCGCAAAGGACGTTGTAAACATGGCGGCGCTGGTGGGGCTTAACGTGCTTAACGGCAGAATCAAACAGGTTCATGTGGACAAGGTAAGGGAGCTTGTTGAGCAGGGAGCCTATATTATCGACGTAAGAGGAGCCGGCGAGCTTAAAGCGGGACATCTTAAGGGCGTGCATCACATTCCGCTGAACGAGCTTAGAGACAGAATGGACGAAATTCCAAGGGATATTCCGGTATATCTGCATTGCAGATCCAGCCAGAGGTCGTATTACGCCAACTGCACGCTGATTGAAAACGGATTTACCAACGTTTATAACATCAGCGGCTCTTTCCTTGGCATCAGCCTTTATGAGTATTTCAACGACAAAACTCAGGGGAGAGAACCGATCGTAACCCAATATAATTTTGACTGACCTTAGGTTATGGCGTTATGGCGGGCCGGATTTGATTTGAGTATTTGCAGCCTTTTGTGAACTTGCGGTGAAGATTTAGCAAGAAAATCACGAAACGGCGCAAAAAAATGAAGAAAAACACTTCGAACTATGGTAAAATACTTAACAAAGAATTAACAACAAGAAGAAAGTACAAAATAGCAAAAATCAAAGGTTAAAGGGTAAAAAGCCTTGAGGGACGGTTAGATATAGGAGGCTCATTATGGTAGAAAAGGCTGTTGCGGAGAGAATTGACGGCATAGTCGGCGAAATTGCTCCCGAAATAAAAGAGCTTGCAAAGAAAATTTTTGATAATCCGGAAACGGGCAAGAACGAGGTAAAAGCCTGTCAGTGGCAATGCGAACTTCTTGCGAAGTACGGTTTTGAGGTTGAAAAGGGATTTTGCGGAATACCCACCTCCTACAGAGCCGTATACAAAGGCAAAAAGCCGGGCCCGAAGATCGCGATGCTGGCGGAATACGACGCCCTGCCGGGTATCGGACACGCCTGCGGGCATAATCTGATAGCCGCCATGTCGGTGGGAAGCGGAATCGCAATGCGGAAGTTTGCCGACGAAATAGGGGCAGAGATTTATGTGATTGGAACCCCTGCGGAGGAAAGTGACGGCGCAAAGGTCGAAATGTCCGAAAAGGGTGCATTTGACGATATGGACGTTGCCATGATGGCTCACCCGTCTTTCAAGGACGCAGAATCCCTGAATACATCGGCGGTGGGCTGCATTCAGGCGGAGTTTTTCGGCAAAACAGCCCATGCGGCGGCTTGCCCGGAGGAGGGAATCAACGCTCTGGACGCGATGATAAACTTCTTTAACCTGATGAACGCTTTTAGGCAACAGACCAAACCGGACGTAAGATTTCACGGCGTTATCAAAGAGGGGGGACTTGCTCCTAACGTAATTCCGGACTACACCAAGGCGCTGGTATACATAAGAGCCGCAAAGGTGTCCGCCATGAGAGAGGTTCGGGAGAGACTCTGTGACTGCGTAAAGGGCGCGGCGCTGGGAACAGGCTGCAAATACAAGATTTCCGAACCAGAGGCTCCTTTTAAGGACACCTGCAGCAATCAATATTTGTCAAAACTTGTGGCAGGAAATTTGGAAATGATGGGACACGATTTGATGCATCTTGACGCAAAGACCACATCGCCGGGCTCATCGGATATCGGCGACGTGAGCTATCGCTGTCCGGCTGTTCAGCTTACCTGCGGCATGAATCCAAAGGGCGACAAGACATACTATGCGGCGCACACCAAGGAATTTGCGGAACACGCGGGAAGCGAAACTGCGGCGGAAAACGCCCTTGATTTTGTAAAGGCATTCACCATGACCGCTTATGAGCTTATGACGGAGCCTGAGCATCTTGCGGCGATTAAGGAAGAATTTAAGACGGTGGGGCAGATAACCTCCGATGACGAAAGACTGCCGCTCTGAGAATAGGTTCTGAGAATAGGCTCTGAGAACACAAAAGCAAAACCGAAGAAATACCGGAGAAAAATAAGTAAGACCGAGGCAAATAGAGGAGAGAAAATGGATAAATATTCAGAAATGAAGAAAAAAATTATTGATAAAGTTGAGGCAAACTGGGCGGAGCTTATCGCCCTAAACGACGACCTTGCGGATCATCCTGAAATTTCGGGACAGGAGTTTGAAACCTCCCGCAAAATCGTTGAACTTCTTAAAGGAAAGGGCTTTGCCACAGAATATCCTTTTGCGGGAATCGAAACCGCTTTCAGAGCAATTTACGGCGCAAATAACCACAAATACAAGGTGGCTATCCTTACGGAATACGATGCGCTGCCTGACATCGGACACGCTTGCGGCCACTGCGTCAGCGGCTCTATCAGCGTGCTTGCGGGAATTGCAATGGCGGAACTTCAGGATGAGCTTGACGCGGACATCCACGTGATAGGAACCCCGGTTGAAGAAACCGACGGCGCAAAGGTAAAGATGACTGCGGACGGAGTTTTCAATGACTATGACATGGCGATCATGATTCACCTTTACGACCAGAACTTGATCTATTGCACCTTGAACGGACTTATTTCATGGCAATATAACTTCCATGGAAAAACCGCCCACGCTTCGGCGGCGCCTTGGGAGGGCAGAAACGCCCTTAATGCGGCTCAGCTCATGTTCCACGGCGTAGATATGCTTCGTCAGCACGTGACTCCGGATGTGAGAATGCACGGAGTTTATAAGAAAGCCGGCGAAACCCCGAACGTTGTACCGGAGGAAGCCAGCGTTCACTTCTATATGCGTTCCGTTGACAAGGCTAATTTGCAGGAGGTTCACAGAAAGGTGGACGATTGCGCTCGCGGAGCTGCTATTATGACCCAGACCACATGGGATACATTTGAAGTTGAGGCGGCTTATGACAGCCTCAAGAGAAATCATGTGGGGGAAGACGCATTGACCGAGGTTTACAGCGAACTGGGAATCGAGCTTAACGGCGATCCCGACAAGCTTTTCGGTTCCTCGGATATCGGAAACGTAAGCTTTGTATGTCCGGCATTCCACCCGACACTGCAAATCGTAGAGCCGGGAATCGCAATCCACACCAGAGAATTTGCCGACGCGGTAAAGACCGACAGAGCTCACAACGCCATCAAACTGGGGGCGGAGGTAATCGCCTTTGACATAGCCAAGATTTTCTCCGACGAAGCGAGAATCAAGGCGATGAAAGAGGAATTTGACAGACAATAGCAGGCAATATCAAACAAACAGATAGCAGAAATAGATACGAAGGAGGCTGATAAGATGGATGCGAAGACGATTCTTAGGGATTTGGTTGGTTTTAACACCATCGCAGACAAAGAGAACAAGAAAATCATGGACTATATCGACGATTTCCTTTCAAAGCTGGGATTTTCCGTTGAGAGACTGAAAAACAGCGAAAACGGCAATGAAGTTTTGGTTGGAAAATACGGCGAAGATCCTGCCATCGGATTTCTCGGCCATACCGACACCGTTGACATAACCGAGGGCTGGGTAACCGAGCCTCACCGGCTGACGGAAAAGGACGGAGTGCTGTACGGACTTGGCGCCTGTGACATGAAAGGCGGAATCGCCGCGTTTCTTGCCGCTATCGCAGATACCGACCTTGCCAAACTCAAAAAAGGAATTGCGGTTTACTGTACTTATGATGAGGAAATCATGTTCGGCGGCGTAAAAGATTTGGTTGCGGCAAACACCAAGTTCCCGTCACATGTTGTAATAGCAGAGCCTACGGATTTGACTCCGATGATAGGCTCAAAGGGGCTGTTGGAATACATATTTACCTTTACGGGAGTTACAACTCATTCCAGTATGCCGATTGACGGCAAAAGTTCAAATAAGAACGCCGTAAGATTTCTTAATCGCATGATGGATTTTGAGGAGGAGCTTCGCAGGAACCCAAGCCCGTTTTTCGGAGTTCCGTATCCGACCATGAACATAGGAATTATAGAGGGAGGAACCTCAATCAACAAGGTGCCGGACAAGACAACCGTATATCTTGATTTCCGCATCTGCGACTCGGAGAAGGAATATCCGCTTATCAGAAAAGCAGTGGATGAGGCTTTGAAAGGGCTGGACGGCGAATATGAAATTATCAACGATATTCCGTCGTTCCAAAACAGGAGCGCCCTTGTTCAAACATACGAAGAAAAAACCGGGAAAAAGGGAATGCCTTTCTTCGGGATAACGGAGGCTTCGTTCTTTGAAGGCGACCGCGTTATCATAGGCCCCGGCCCAATGACCGCACATGAAGCAAACGAACATATCGCCACAGAGTCTTTGGAAAACACCACAAAGCTCTACAAAGACATGATTCGCAAGCTATGTGAATAATAAATTAGTTTATGATTCGTTATTTCATTTTTAAAGACAGAAAAGGAGGACGATTATGGGTAAAGGTCCAAAAATTGGCGAGAAGAAAAAATTTAATCTTCCGCACACTTTTATTATCTTATTCGCAATTATCGTAATCTGTGCTATCTTGACATGGATTATTCCGGCAGGTTCATTCGACTACATGGAGAATGCTGATGGCAGACAGGTTGCAATTGCAGGTACTTGGCACGAAGTTGATGATGTGTCGCCTGTAGGCCCATTCAGAGTTTTTGAGCTCGTATATGAGGGCATGGTTGACGCCGCAGACATTTCGTTCCTTGTATTCATTACTTATGCTTCCGTAGTATTCGTAATTAAATCCGGAGCATTCGATGGTGCTGTTGCAGCTCTTCTTAAGGTTTTCAAAGGCAAGAGCTCACTCATCACAATTCCGGTATTTATGCTCATCATCGGTCTTGGTTCATCCACGATCGGTATGTTCGAAGAATGGCTCCCATTCATCCCGGTATTTGCCGCAATTTATGTGGGCATGGGATATGACGCGCTGGTAGGCCTTGCGGTTATCGCATTCGGTGCCGGCATGGGATATTCCGGCGCAATGATGAACCCGTTCACCGTAGGTGTTGCTCAGGGTATCGCAGAAGTAACCTACATGTCAGGCTCCGGCTACCGTCTCATCTGCCACCTTTGCATGTGGGCGGTTGCAGCGGCTGTAACCATGAAATATGCAGCAAAGGTTCACGACGATCCGACGAAGTCATATCTTTATGGTACAAAGCTCGAAGAAATCTCAAGCGAAAAGGCTGTAGATGTAGAAAATCTCGAATTCGGTATCAAACAAAAACTCGTACTTGCTGACCTTATCATCACGATTCTGCTCGTTGTTTACGGCGTTATCAAGCTTGGCTGGTACTTCTCCCAGATCTGCGGAATCTTCCTTATCATGGCAATCATTTGCGCGATTATCATGAGATGGGATCTGAATACGATCGGTACGACTTTCGCGGTAGGCTTCCAGGAAGCTACTACGGCAGCTATCATGATCGGTATCGCTAGAGGCGTAAAACTGGTGCTCGTTGAAGGCGGCATCATCGATACCGTTGTATACGGTTTCACACTTCCGCTTTCGCACCTTCCGGCTTGGCTCTCCGCAGTTGCAATGCTCATCATGCAGACGCTCCTCAACTTCTTCATTCCGTCAGGTTCCGGTCAGGCAGCAGTTTCGATGCCAATCATGGCTCCGGTTGCAGACCTTCTGGGAATCACAAGAGATACGGCAGTACTTGCATTCCAGTTCGGTGACGGTTTATCCAACATCATCTGGCCGACAGCTTATGCTGCAGTAATGGCAGGTCTTGCAGGTGTTCCGCTCGAAAAATGGTGGAAGTTCGCATTCAAGCTGTTTGGAATTATCATCGTAGTTCAGTCAATCTTGATGGTAATTGCAGTTGCAATTAACTTCGGAGGCTAAAAAAGCGCCTGATATGGGCGCTTGCCAAAGACATTTTCGAATCATAAATATGCGCTGAAACGCAAAAATATTTTTTAGGGGACTGCCGCCGGGCGGATACAAAATCTGTCGGAGCGGCAGTTCCTTTTATAATATAGGAAATATCGGCTTATAGACATTTCTGTATATTTTCATTTTTTTTGTATCAGCGCGTTCGTCGGCGCGGGCTTAAACAGGACTTATCAATGCCAGCTGAACTCCCACGCCCTTGATGGAAAAATTCATGTGGAAGTTTGTGTGAACATCCTCCTGATAGATGTCAAGCTGCGGCGCCGTCGGACTCATGGTTTTCATAAGATCTTCAAAGGCGGCAGTTTCTTCAAAATTCAAAGAAGAAAGGTATGTGAATATATCAGTCGAACGGTTCATGGTGTACCTCATGACGCTGTAATTTCCGGTTGGCAGATTTATGCTGAGGCTCAGGTCGATTTCGTCCTTAAACTCGTTCAGAACGGTTCTTACCTGATGCAGCGTGGCAGGCTCCTTGCAAAGGCTTTGGATGCTGTCGTTGTAGTTATACACGATTGCGGCGAAAGTATCCGGCTCCGCATCCCGCAGACGAATGACGCAATAGTGCTTGCCCCGGCAAAGAACGTCTCCACGCAGCTTTGAAAGGGATTGATACACATAAAAAGATGATTTCTTGATACCGCAGGAGGTAAGAAGCGCCGGTGAACCTTTCAGGATCCGTTCCTTTTCCGCAGAAACGTGGGCATCGCTGTCTCGCAGCCTCAACACAAGTTCAGGCTCCTTCCTGCGAAGCTCTCTGCTCAAAATATAAATAGGCGCGGCGATGGTATCGTTGCCGTAGGATACGAAACCGACTGTCTCCGGAGCCGGCTTTTGAAAGGTTCGAAATCCTACGTATGCCAGCATATCCAAAAGCTTTTGAATTTCCGCCGCCGAGTCCTTGGGATATTGCAGCAGAGTTACCGCGGCAGGTCTAAGCAGCTCAAGGCTGTGGAACAGTCCAAAGCCTATGCTGTGAAAATCATCGAGGGTGATCTGGATATTTAGTTTAAAGTCTATCTCGGCAATGCCTTTTGCCTTCCGATCCGCGCTTACATCGAGCTTCAGGCTGTTTACGATAGCCGAGCTGTTTTGCTGGGAATTGAGGGCGGAAAGGGCATTCTTTATCAGGGAAATAATCGTGCCGGAAGCCACTGGACTTACGATTTCGGGACGAAGCTCGCTTTTTACCATGGGCTTAAAGTGGGCGCGATGTTCCTCCGGAGTGCGCTTGAACCATTTGAAGAAATATTTTTTGTAGTAGGCGGTGGTGGAAAAACCAACATCCCGGGCAATCTGGCTGATTTTCTTGTTGGTGTCCAGAAGCTCGATCTCCGACCATTCCACTCTGGCAAAGCACAGAAAGTCGCGGAAATTCATGCCGGTGCAGTCCTTGATGAGGTGCGAAATGTAAAATTCGCTAAGATGCTCCATCTCCGCAAGGTCTTTCAGCGTAATCTTGTCCGCATAATACTGGTAAATGTAGGTGATGATGCGGCTGATACGTTCGGTTAGGGTCTGGTCGCCGCTTTCAAAATTGATAACCACGTCGTTTTCAAAGACAAACAGGTTAAAATACTTGTCCAGATATTTGATAATGTCGGCAATCAAATAGGTACACTCGCTTTTGTAGTTGAAGCTCTTTACCTCGTAGGCAAGCAGAATTTGCAACAGCTTTTCCCGCAGATTGTCGTGGCGTTTGGTAGTGGGCTTGTTGGAATAAGTCCGGTAGCACGCCTTGCTCAGCGACGGAAAATATTGCGAAAAATAATGGGTGCTGATCTGAATAAGCGCGACGATATTCTCTTTGTCCGTCGCCATGAGGCTGTGTACCTCGTGTCCGGCGTTAGTGAAGATGTCCCCCTCTTTCAGCAGATATTGACAATAGCCGTTTTTCAGCTTGATTTCGCCCTTAAGCACATAGACGAACTCGATGTCCTGATGATAGTGGAGAGGATATTCCTCCACCGAAGCGATGGTGATATTTATGGGAAAATCCTCTTGATAAGTGAGCTTTTCAAACAACATAATAATACCTCCCAAGATTCCGAGGAATCTGTAACACATAGGTTTATTATATAACAATTGCGGAAAATATTAAATAGAATAATTCGATTTTATAGCAAAATAATTATAATTTCGGGCAATTTAATAGTTGTATTCAGGGCAAAACACATTTAGAATATTTAAAGAAGATAAAATTATGAGGAGGTATCGACATGGGCGACAAAAAAGTTTGTGTAATCACCGGAGCGTCCGGCGGCATAGGAAAAGAAGTGGTAAAAAAATATTACAAAAATGGCTACGACGTAGTAATGCTTGATATAAAGGAAGAAGCTCTGAAAAAAGTCATGGAGGCGGAGAATCTCAGTGCGGACAGAGTTTCGTATCTGACATTGGACGTTTCAAGCGAGCAGCAGGTTATCGACACCATCGCCAAGATCGAGGCGGCGCAGGGCAGAATCGACGTGCTGGTAAACACGGCGGGAATCATCGGAAAATATGACGAAACCGTTGACTACACTTTTGAGAACTTCAAGAGAATTTACGAAATAAACGTGTTCGGCACATTCCTCATGATGAAATACACGCTTCCTGTTATGCTAAAGCAGGGCAAGGGCGCAATCGTAAACTTCGGTTCGTGTTCGGGAATGACCGGCTACACCTCTGAAATCGGCTACGGCTCCAGCAAATGGGCGGTTATCGGCATGACAAAGAACGTTGCAAACGAATACGCCCGCAGAGGCATTCGGGCAAATTCCATTTCTCCGGGCTGGGTAAACACGGATATGCTCAAACAGACTTTGGAAGAATACAAGGAAACCGGCGATACGGTTAACTTCGGCTGCGTAGGCAGACCGGGCGAGCCGAGCGAAATGGCAGACGCGGTTTATTATCTCAGCTCCGACGAGGCTTCATTTGTTAACGGCATCAACCTGCTGGTAGACGGCGGCAAGATGCTTGACTGATAAAGGAGGACAAAATGTTAAACGAAAGATTGCAGAGAATGAGAACAAAACTGTGGGATTCAAGACCTTGCATCACCGCAGAGAGACTTGTTTTGGCTACAGAAGCATATAAGAAATTTGCAGGGGACGCCATTCCGATTTTCAGGGCGGAAGTGGTCAAGTACATCATGGAACACATGACCACACTGATTATGGAAGACGAGCTGGTTGTGGGTACGCCTACAAACAAATACAGAGGGGCAAATCTCCATCCGGAGTTCCAGTCAAGTTCGTGGTATATCAGTGATATCGACGATTTCCCGGTAAGAACAAAGGATCCATACGATATTTCCCCGGAGGACAGGGAGCTTATTCTCAAGACCCTGCCGTATTGGGAGGGAAAGGCTATGGAAGATATGTCAAAGACAGCGCTTCCTGCCCATACTGAAGAATGTATCAAGGACGACATAATTACCGTAGGCCTGAGAAACGGGGTTTCCGGCGAAACCACCTGCGACCACGAGAAAATCCTCACGGTAGGACTCAGGGGATATATGGACGAGTGCCGTGAAAACATCGCAAAGACCGCCGGCACCAGCAAGGAAGATCAGGAGAAGATCAACTACTGGAAAGCCTGCATCATCCAGTGCGAGGGCCTCATTATCTACGCCCACAGAATGGCGGAAGAAGCCGAAAGACAGGCTGCTGTCTGCAAGGACGAAAAGCGCAAAAAAGAGCTTCTTACCATCGCGGAAAACTGCAGGGTTGTACCTGAAAATCCGCCGCAGAACTTCTGGCAGGCACTCCAGTCCATTTGGTTCGTACACGTATATTTCCATATCGAAGTATGCACCACTGCCAACGGCTTCGGCAGATTCGACCAGTATATGTGGCCATATTACAAGAAAGACGTTATCGACGAGAAGAATATAACCGAGGACGAGGCACTGGAAATGCTCGAGTGCTTCTACCTCAAGGCTTGCGAAGTATTTGAAGTAAGAGACAAGTGGTACGCGACGTCCTTCGCGGGCTATCCGATGTGGGAAATCCTTATCGTCGGCGGACAGACGCCAGATGGCAAGGACGCAACAAACGAACTTTCCTATCTCTGCCTTGAAGCGGCAAACCAGCTCAAGACCACTCAGCCGGTAATGGCGGTGAGAGTTTGGGAGGGAACGCCGGAGGAACTTATCCGCAAGGGATGTTTGATGATTCAGGATGGACAGGCAAATCCGGGCTTCTTCAACGACAACGCGGCAATAAAGATGACCCAGGGCAAGGGCTGCACCATGGAGGAATCCAGAGACTGGACTATTGTAGGTTGCATCCAGCCGGGCCCGGGAGGCGGCTCCACAGACGGTTCCCCTGACGCGGGCTATGTAAACATGGGCAAGATGATGGAATTTGTGCTTCATAATGGCGTGGATCCGTCAACGGGCAAGCTCATGGGACTACAAACAGGAGATCCGAGAGATTTCAAGAATATAGAAGAATTTAAGGACGCCCTTAAAAAGCAGATTTTGCATCACTACAGACTCGTAACCGAGGGATATAAGATCATGCAGAGCATGCATATGCTGAGATTCCCTGTAATCTTCGCATCCATGGTTACAAAGGGCTGCGTGGAAAGCGGCAAATCCGTTCAGGAGGGCGGCGCAAAATACAGCACTGCGGGACTTTATATCACCGGAGCGGCTAACATGGCGGACTCCATCGCGGCTATTGAAAAATGCGTGTTCGAAGATAAGGACATCACCATGGACCAGCTTATCTTAGCTCTTGACAAGAACTTTGAGGGTGAAGAACGTATGCGTCAGCTTCTGCTGAACAAACCGGAAAAATTCGGTAACGACAAGGCACACGTAGACGGAATTTACAGAGAGATGATGCACTTTATCGCGGACAATGTCCAGACTTGGCCGGACGCAAGAGGCGGAATGTTCTCCTTCAACGTTCACTCCCAGACCGTAAACGTGTCTCACGGTGCGGTTTGCGGCGCGACCCCTGACGGAAGACTGGCAGGAGAGCCTTTCTGCGACAACGCTTCTCCGATGATGGGACGGGACAAGAGCGGTCCTACGGCAACGGTAAAATCCGTGGCATCCATGGGACAGGAAGCTTTCCACGACGGAGCTTTGTTCAACCTGCGTTTCGACCCGAAAGGTGTCGAGGGCGAAAAGGGTCTTGAAAGCATCGAGGGCGTAATTAAGACATATTTCGACCATGGCGGCGAACACATCCAAATCAATGTTGTTGATACGGCAACCCTCAAGGACGCTCAGGTACATCCTGAAAACTATAAGGGTCTAATGGTTCGCGTTGCAGGATATATGGCATATTTCACAGAGCTTGACAAGAGCGCTCAGGATACGATTATCTACAGAACCGCGCACTTCGAAAAGCCTGAGTAGGGAGCGCAAAATGGGAAACAACACCGGCAAGGCGCTTGTGGGATCGATTCAAAAATTCAGCACTGAGGACGGACCGGGCATAAGAGCCACGGTCTTCCTCAAGGGCTGTCCGTTAAACTGCAAGTGGTGCCACAATCCGGAGCTGATAAGCTTTGAACAGCAGATAATAGAAATGCCGAACAGCTGCATCAAATGCGGCTACTGCCTAACCCACTGCCCGCAAAATGCGATTTTTATCGGAGAGGAAGACAAGAAGATACACGTAAACAGAGAGCTTTGCAACTGTTGCCTTGAATGTACAAAATTCTGCTATGCGGAGGCACTGAAAGCTGTAGCCAAGGAAATGACCGCCGAGGAAATCATGGCGGAGGTTTTGCAGGACAAGGGCTTTTATGAGCATACCGGCGGCGGAATGACCATCAGCGGCGGAGAAATGCTTTCGCAGGCAAATTTTGCAGAAAAGCTTATAAATCTGGCAAAGGAAAACGGCGTTCGGGTCTGCCTTGACACGTCGGGCTTCGGGGACGGAGTGATTTTGATGAGGCTTGCGGAATACGAGAATGTTACTGATATCCTATACGATATGAAGTCAATTGACGATGATATCCATAGGGAATATGTGGGCCAAAGCAACCGCCTGATTCTCGAAAACCTGCAGGCTTTAGCGGCAAACCCGCGGACGAATCCGAAAATTCAAATGCGGATGCCTCTTATGCACGATGTAAACGACACTTGGGAGATAATCGAAAAAACCGCGAAATTTTATAAGGAAAACAAGATAAAGCGGGTAACACTTTTGCCTTATCATAACTTGGGAATGTCGAAAATGCGAAATCTCGGAGGAAGCCCGCTTGAGTTTGTGACACCTTCCGACGAATATGTGGACAAGATACGAAAATATTTCGAGGAGGAAGCGGGAATGTCCGTAGAAATCCTGGGAAAAACAAAGTAAAAGCGCTTAAAAATGCCTTAGAAAATAATATTAAAAAACAGCGAAGCTCGGATGTTGGGCGGATAACCCCTTGCGCCGAGCTTTGTTTTTTTGATTCTCATATCAGCTTGTATTTAACAAGAAAACCCGCTCCCCGTATGATATCGGGCATAAGCCTTACTGCGGCTCGCGAGAGGAAAAGGCTACGGGAGCCTTTTTCTTTGAGATTGTAGGCGACGAGGAAGGTCAGCGTCCGCGGATTTGCAATGCTCTTTAGACCCTCCAAAAGCTCCTTTGGGGATTGCTTTGTGGATTGCAGCGAAAAAATATCGGTGTAGCGCTCCAGCGCCTCTTTTGCTTCAAAATCTGAGGTCCGGGCCGCCTCGAAAATTTTGTCGAGAAAAACTTCCTCGGTATACAGCACAAGAGGGTCAAGGTCAAATATCTTTGCGCAGGCGTCGGCTTCTGACAGGGCAGCCTTTGTGAAAGCGCCTTTTGCAAAGGAATAGTAGTTACCCTCGATAAGTCCGAGGGCTTTCAGGGCGTCAAGATATCCCAGACGCATGATGCGCTTTGAGTTTGCTTTATCAAATATCAGGATATTTCCAAGATCCCATTTCGGTTCGATATACACGAGATTCGGGGCACTTGCGAGGTTTTCGTGATTGAAAACTCCCATGCCCTTGAGGTTTACGGCGATTACATGGGTGGCGCCCTTTTCCGTTGCCATGGCTACCGGAATTTCGTCGGCATATCCTCCGTCGATATAGTCTACGCCGTCGATTTCGTGACTGTGAATGGCAGGAAAGGCGGAGGCGCTTGCGATGATAAAATCAACCAGCTTGCCTGCGGGAATATCCTCTTTATACAGGTAATGAGGCTCAAAGGCGGGTAGAGAAACCACAGGTATGCCGTATTCCATTGACGAGCTACGCACAGTTTCCTCGTCGATGTATTTTGTCAGGAGATTTTTAAGTCCGGAGGTTCCCGCACCGTGGTTAAATACGATTTCACGGGCATATTCTATAGACCGGCTTCCCTCAGGGACATCGAAAACCATGTGGGTTTCCAGCTCGCGCCAAAGACGGGCGGTAAGTTCTGCATCCCCCTGAACCACCATCGCCGCGTTGATTGCTCCCACCGAACAGCCCGTTACAATGTCGATTTTTACCCCAAGCTCGGTGAGTGCCTGCCAGACCCCTACTTCATAGGCGCCGCGGGAGCCGCCGCCACCAAGGACGAGAGCCGTTTTCTTCTGCTTTTTTGCCTTCATGCCAAAAACCTCCTAACTTTTGACTACCAAAATTTTATCATAGATGGTATACTATTATCAAGAAAAAGAAAACCGGAGGCGGAGGAATTGGATAAACGACTGGAGGAAATAATAAAGCAGAGCGGGAACGTGGTTTTTTTCGGAGGCGCGGGAGTCTCCACCGAGAGCAATATACCGGATTTTCGCTCGGAAAAGGGTTTATATAACGCTCGGCAGCAATATGGAAGAAGTCCTGAGGAAATGCTTTCCCACAGCTTTTTTACAAGGCATACCGAGACATTTTTTGACTATTATAAGCACAATTTGATATATCGGGACGCTCAGCCCAACAAGGCTCACAGGGCGCTGGCTTTTCTCGAAAAAGAGGGAAAACTCAAAGCTGTAATTACCCAAAATATCGACGGGCTTCACCAAAAAGCGGGCAGCAAGCAGGTTTACGAACTCCACGGCTCGGTCCTTCGCAATTATTGTATGGACTGCGGGGAGTTTTATGACCTTGACTTTATCATGGAGGACAAAAATTGCCGAGGAAACATTCCGATTTGTCCGAAATGCGGCGGGGTGATAAAGCCGGATGTTGTGCTTTATGAGGAAATGCTGAACGAGGCCTGCATGGCAGGGGCGATAAACGCCATCGAAAAGGCGGACGCGCTCATCATAGGCGGAACGTCGCTGGTGGTTTATCCGGCGGCGGGTTTGATAAGATATTTTCGTGGTAAAAATCTTGTGTTGATCAACAAGCAGCCGACGCCTTATGACGGCAGGGCAGATCTGGTGATTAACGACTCAATAGGAAAGGTAATGGAGGTAATATAATGTCAGGATTATTTAACAGACTGAAACAGCTAAAAATAGACAGAGACGATGCGATTTTCGTGGCGATAGATTTTCAGGAAAAACTCATGCCGGTAGTGGCAGAGCCAGAAGAACTGGAAGCAAAGGCGGCAAAGCTGGCACAGGGCATGAAAACCCTTGAAATTCCTACAATCGTAACACAGCAGTACACGAAAGGGCTTGGGGTAACGGTGCCTGCGATAGCCGAGGCGCTGGGAAAATTTACTCCTATCGACAAGACTACCTTTAGCTGCATGGGAAATGAGGATTTTCTCGCATCTCTTGAAGCTCTTGACAGGGGATGCGTGATTTTGGCAGGAATCGAGGCGCATATATGCGTCGAACAGACCGCCATTGACCTCTTACGGGAGGGCTACGAGGTTGCGCTGGTAACGGACTGCGTTCAGTCCCGCGACCCAAGGAACAGAGACATCGCAATTCAGAGAATGAATCAGGCGGGAGTAATTCCAACAAGCTTTGAAAGCGTGCTTTACGAACTTCTGGGAAGCGCAAAAGCCCCGGAATTTAAAGCGATTTCCGCATTGGTAAAATAGTGAATGCGAAACAAAGACAAGGGAAAGGCAAGACAAGACAACAAAAAGACGGTATGATATTTGAGAGAAACTTTAATAATTTGACCGGGGAAGAAATCGAAACCCTAAATTCCTATTTTGACGGCTACGATTACCAATCTTCGGGCTATACGTTTATTGCAAACTACATTTGGCGAAACACCCACAACATAAGCTGGCAGATAATCGGGGACTACCTTTGCATCGGTGCTTCGGCGGAGCTTGACCCGGAGGAGGACAAGCGGCATTTCATGTCCTTTCCCCTTACGAGAACGGGGGAATACAATGTTGATTCCTTGCGGGAGACTTTTCTCGCGGCGAAAAAGATGTTTAACGAGGAGGGACAGGAGCTTTATGTCAGCATGATTCCGAAGCATCTCGTGCATTATCTGGAAGAGTGCTTTCCGGGAAAGGTTTTCTGCGAACACGACAGGGACGAGGACGACTATGTTTATCTGCGGGAGGATTTGGTAAGCCTCAGCGGCCGGAAGCTTCACCAAAAGAAAAATCACCTGAACTATTTTCTGAAAAACTATGAGTTTACCTATGAAGAGGCAAGGCCTGAGGACGCGGAGGAAATCATGGCTTATATCGAGAGCAAAAACGAGTACAAGCTGGGTGAAACTCCGGAGGAATGGAAAGAAATCCTCGAAATGGAAACCGAGGCGATTCGGGAGCTGCTGAAATTCCTCGGCAAAGGGCTTTTGTCGGGGGTAATAAGAATCGGAGGCAAAATCGAAGCGGTGACTCTGGGAGAATTTGCTCGGTCAAACAGCAAGGAAACCGTTATCGTCCATGTGGAGAAGGCGGACGACCGAATCCGCGGACTTTATCAGGCGATAAACAACGAGTTTTGCAAGCGGCTGCCGGCGGAAACCGTATATGTGAACCGGGAGGAGGATATGGGGCTTTTGAACCTTAGACAGACAAAGCTTTCCTACAAACCGGTTACGATGACGGAGAAATATTTTGCCATAATCAGATGATTTGCAAAAGGACTTGTTAAATAAACTACTTTTGCGGTAAATCTTGATTTTTCGCGACTTTGTGATAAGATAATGAGAGGATGTATATAAAAAAATACAGGGGTTTTGTTAAAAAATTAACTAAAAAGCCTTGATTTTTGTATTATTGTGTGATTAAATAAGGCTGTAGACAAAATTCGTTTGTATACAGTAACCAAGTACCACATATCTTAAGGAGGATACATAAAAATGAGAGAAGTAGTAATTGTAAGTGCTGCAAGAACACCTATCGGAAGCTTTGGCGGATCTTTGAAGACAATTCCGACCAGAAAATTAGGCGCCATCGCTATCAAGGCTGCTGTTGAAAGAGCAGGAATCAAGCCTGAAATGGTAGAAGAAGTTATCATGGGCGCAGTTCTTCAGGGCGGACTGGGGCAGAACGTTGCAAGACAGATGACCCTTGATGCAGGTCTTCCTATCGAAGTTCCGGCAATGACAATCAACAAAGTTTGCGGTTCAGGTCTTAGAGCTGTTGAACTTGCTGCTCAGATCATCAAAGCAGGCGATGCTGACATCGTAGTTGCAGGCGGTGCAGAGAACATGTCCGCAACAGCTTACGCTATGCCGGCTGCAAGATGGGGCGCAAGAATGAACAACGCTCAGATGGTTGACATGATGGTTAACGACGGTCTTTGGGACGCATTCAACGGTTACCACATGGGTATCACCGCAGAAAACGTTGCAGAGCAGTGGGGAATCACAAGAGAAGAATTAGACGAGTTCTCCGTAATCTCCCAGAACAGAGCTGAAGCTGCAATCAAGGCAGGCAAGTTCAAAGACGAAATCGTTCCTGTAGAAATTCCGCAGAGAAAAGGCGATCCGATCATCTTCGATACAGACGAATTCCCTAAATTCGGTTCCACTATCGAAAAGGTTGCTAAGCTCAAAGGCGCATTCAAGAAAGACGGCGTTGTTACAGCAGCTAACGCTTCCGGTATCAATGATGCTGGCGCAGCAGTTGTAGTAATGAGCAAGGAAAAGGCTGACGAATTAGGCCTTAAGCCGCTTTGCACGATCAAGTCCTACGCTTCCGCAGGCGTTGACCCGTCAATCATGGGTGTTGGTCCTGTTCCTGCTTCCAAGAAGGCTCTTGACAAGGCTGGCCTTACTATCGCTGATATGGACCTCGTAGAAGCAAACGAAGCTTTCGCAGCTCAGTCCTTAGCAGTAAGAAAAGACTTAGGTCTTGACCCTGAAAAGACTAACGTAAACGGCGGCGCTATCGCTATCGGACACCCGATCGGAGCATCCGGATGCAGAATCCTCATCACCCTTATCTACGAAATGATGAAGAGAGATTCCAAGTACGGTCTTGCTACATTATGTATCGGCGGCGGCATGGGAACTGCCCTCGTAGTTGAAAGATAATTACCCGCGGATAAATAAAAATTAGGATCACACAGGGCGCTTCGCAAGGAGCGCCTTGACTTTTACCCTGACTTTAGAAAGGAAAATGCGAGATGCGGAAGATCAATGTGCTGATCTGTGATGACCAGCCGGAAATCGTGCGGGAAACAGAAGAACTCCTGCTGCGCTACGAAGAACAGTACGGGCGGGCCATGCGGATCTTAGGCGTGACCGACTATGAAGAAGCGAAAGACTTTGCGGCGGATCTGCTGTTTTTGGATATTGAAATGCCGGGCAGAAGCGGGCTTGCGATCCGGGACGAACTGGAAAAGAAGAGCGCGGAAAGCCTGATTATCTTTGTGACCGGTCACAGTGAAGCCGTCTGGGATGCCTTTGGACGCAATGTGATCGGTTTCTTTGAAAAACCGATGGATTACGAGCGGCTTTGCCTCTTGATGAAAAAATTCTTCGACCTGTACAGCATTTATGAGACCGTGGCGCTCGATGATAACACATCTTTACAGGTCGGCGATATCGTCTGGATCCGTGTGCAGGATATTTACAGTCAGGTCCATCTGGCATCCGGGGCGGACTATACGGTCCGCCGGTCTCTGAACGTATGGGAAGCCTTGCTGCCGACCGAAGACTTCTTACGCATTCATGATACCTGCATCGTCGGCTGCCGGTATATAGCCAAACTGGACAAAAAAGGGGTCCGCTTGGACGACTGCGAAGAACTCTTTCCGTTCAGCACGCGCAGACGAAAGGCTTGTGAAGAAAAATATATGCATTACGCGAGAAAGATGGCGAGGTACGGCAGATGATCTGGATGGGGATTGCACTGCGGTGCCTTTTGCTGCTTTTCAATTTTGTCATGTTCCGTTATGTCTTGGGATATGAAATACGCGAAAAAGCTTGCTGGCCGCTGGCGGCACTGACCGCGGCAGCGGCAGTGCTGCTGTCGGTGATCTTTCCGAATAACGAGTGGGCAAATTTTTGGATGTGGTTGAGCGCTTATTTCATATTGTTTATCCTGTTTAAAAAAATACAAATTGGAATTGTACTGATGTATGGAAGCGTCAAATCCTCTGTAAACAGTTTTTTTATGGGTATCCTAACGGCCGTTTTGCGATTCAATCGAGAAGTGATGCTTGACTGGTATCGCGCGACCTTGGTTTGCAATGCACTGATACTGCTTTTTTTTATTTTGTTAGCGATCCTACTTCGGAAGAAACGCGAAAAAATCCATGCTGCGCTGCTGAACATTCCGTTTTGGACCTATTTGATCTTTACGGTGATACTAACCATTCCTACATTCAGCTACTACAGCACCGCCGAAGAAGATGTACTGAAAGTGGAAGGTATTTTGACGATCGTGGATGGTCTAACCGGAATGATCCTCACCATTACGATCGCACTCGGCGTGTGGCTCTATTTTCAGCGCAAGGAACTGCGGACACAGGTCGAACTCAACGAACGCTGCATCAAGGAACAGACGGGGCAGTATCATCTGCTCTATGAGAAGCAGCAGGAACTGCGGCGTTTCCGTCATGACAGCAGTGCGCACTTGCAGGCTATCGCGTCCATCGCGAAAGACGCGGGAGACCAGCGTGTACTCTCGTATGTTTCGGAACTGATGGGACAGCAAGCGGAAATGAAGCACCTTGCGACCGGCAATCTGATCGGCGATGCGGTGGTAAACGCCTACTACAGCAAAGGACTGCGAGATGGTATCCATGTAGAATTGGTCGGACAGTTCGCGGAGAACTTTAACGTTTCGGAGACCGCACTTTGCGTGATCTTTACGAATGTGATCGCCAATGCTTACGAAGCAGCGTTAAAATGTGAAAAGAACCGCAGCGTTCGGATCTCCTTTACAAACTTTCGTGGCAATCAATTTATTCGGGTACAGAATCCGACAAGCGAAAGACCCGTTATCGAAGACGGTATCATCCAACCCGGACAAACGACCAAAGCAGACAAAGAAAATCACGGCCTCGGTGTGCGGAACATCTTAGATGCAGTAAAGCACGCAGGCGGACGGGTACAGTGGAACTTGGAAGAACAAGATGGACAAATCGATGTATTCACAGAAATCCAACTTCCAATACATCCAGATACTGTAAAAAAATAAGCGCTTACAACAAAAAACGCGCACTTACAACATTACACTTGAAACTGGGATGATAAAACTGGTATGCTGAACTCACAAAAGGGACAGCATACCGTTTTTATTCAGAAGAAGGAGGGATTTTTAATGAAGAAAATGTTTTGTATATGGATGACTGCTGTCATGGTGTGTGCGATGATTCCATCCGCTGCCTTTGCAGCGTCGAACAGTGAAGCCGTGATCGACGAGGCAAAGGCTGAACCAGATATTACAAAAGCTCTGGCGCAGGCATTGGAGGAATACGCAGATCAATCCAAAGACATCCAAATGATGCCGATC
>CAVKSD010000021.1:0-22218 GCA_963658905.1 Bacteroidaceae bacterium | reverse complement strand
CGTCATGTATCGAACATTTTTGAATGTTGAAAATCAAAACAGCGTCCTCCTTAGAGATGTTAAAGGTCTTAAAATCAGAAGTATGATGAGTGAAATGCTCATTGACATGTATAAAGCATTAGGTGCAGTTCCTACTTCTGTAAGCTACAGTGAATTATTTACGGCTCTTCAAACGGGTTTGGTTGAAGCGCAAGATAACAGCCTTACAATTTGTAATTCAGATGGTTTTGATGAGATATTGACAAGTGCTTGCATCAATAATCTTTTTTATGCAGGCGGAGTAGTACTTGTAGCCGACGATTGGCTTGCTAGTTTGTCTGAAGAAGATCAACAGCTCGTTATTAACTCTGCTAATGAGGCAGGCGCTTATCAGAGACAGTGGACGCTTGAAAATGAGACAAAACTCATAGAGCAGTATAAACAGGATGGATGGACAATTACATATCCAAATGATAAAGACAAGTGGGTTAAGGCAGTTCAAGGTGTATATGAAAAATATACAAAGGCTAATCCGGATTGGCAGGAATTGATTGATTTGGTGGATGCAGAGAGATAATTGATGTTTTAGAAGTTATAAATGAAAACATCTGTGCTGAATCCGCCTCAGTATAAAAACTAGGGGTGGATTCTGTGTATTTTAGAGGAGATTTAAATGAGAAAACTAATTGAAAAACTATCTTGGTTTGGAGAAAAAATAGATGTCTGCTGCAAAGTTTTCCTTGGAATTCAGTTAGTTGCCATTACAGTTAGTGTGCTTGCTCAAGTAGCAATGAGAGTTACCAATGAATCTATTGGATGGGCAACTGAGTTTGCAACATTATCATTTGTATGGGCATCTATGCTTGGTTCCGCCATCGCAAGCAGATATATGCTTCACATCGGCGTTGATACGATTAAGGATAGACTAAAGGGTAAAGCAAAAGAAATCTTTATGATTATGTCCCACAGCGTCTTGATTATAGGACTTGTAATATTCACTTTCTCGAGTTTTGAGTACACGCTTAAGCAATTAAACCATATGGCAACAACAATGCCAACAATTTCACTGGCATGCTTTTACTGCTCACTACCAATTTGCGGAGCTATCATGCTATATTACACACTGGTGCAGTTGCTCGAAATATTATGCTATGGTGATGCAGTAAAGATTTCAAATGGCGAAGAAGAATTTTAGTAGTAGGAGGTTATAAGGTGATAGGATTATTATTTGTATTATTTTTTATTCTCCTTGCACTGGGAGTTCCTATTGCATTTGTACTGATCATTTCAACAGTATTATATGCGTTCAGCGTTGGAGATATTTCGTGGGCTTTAATTCCGCAGAGAACGATCTTTGGTATTAACAGCTTTGTTATGCTTAGCATGCCGTTCTTTATTCTTGCAGGAAACTTGATGTCTGCCGGCGGCATTACGAAGAGAATTGTTGACTGGGCAAAAGCATTTGTGGGACATGTACGGGGTGGTTTGGCGTTCGTGGATGTTATTGCATGTATGCTGTTTGGAACAATTTCCGGTTCAGCAATCGCCGGAACCTCGGCAATAGGTTCACTGTTGATTCCATCAATGAAAAAAGAGGGTTATCCGGCACCATTCTGCGCAGGTTTGACTTCTGTAGCGTCGACTTGCTGCCCGGTTATTCCGCCGTCGTTGGCATTTGTCATATATGCTTCTGCAGCGAAAGTATCGGTAAGCGATATGTTTATAGCAGGAATTGTTCCCGGAATTTTAATGGGAATACTTATGATGATTTTGAGCTACTACTTTGCGAGAAGAGATAATTTTCCTCGTTCAGAAAAGGCTACTTGGAAACAGCGTGTCAAGGCTACGGTGGACGCACTTCCTTGCCTTGGAATTCCGGTTCTCATTATTGGTGGTATCACAACAGGTTATTTCTCACCGACAGAGGCTGCGGCGATTGCAGTTGTATATGCGCTTATACTCTCAGCTATCTATAGAACATTAAATTTAAAGAGTCTTTGGAAATGCGTAGTTGACAGTGCAATAGATAGTGGGTCAATTATGCTTATAGTAGGCGGGTGCTATCTTTTCGGGTGGGTAATTTCGAATGAAAGAATAACGACCCAACTTACGGAAGCGCTTGTAGCTTTGGATTGTTCGCTTGTGGTAAAGCTTCTTATTATAAACGGGGCCCTCTTGATTGTAGGTATGTTTATGGACAGCTCTCCGGCAATTCTGCTTATCGCACCGATTTTGGCACCGGCTATGACAGCGTTGGGTGTAGATCCGATTCAAACAGGTATGATTATTTGCATCAACCTTGTAATAGGACTGTCGACACCTCCTGTCGGCGTTTGCCTGTACGCAGCAACTAATATTGCTAAGGTTAAATTCGGAGAAACAGTAAAAGCCTGTTTGCCGTTCTTGTTTTCAACCCTTGTGGCATTGATGATGATAACATACATACCGGTTCTCAGCCAAATACCTTTCATTTTGCTAGGCAAGTAAATATTGAAGGCAAGGCAAATAATAAAAGATGTAAAAGAGTATTTTATATTAAGAAAAATATCAGGATGTTTTTTGGGGCATAGTAAAAAGGGTTGTCGTCCTGTTGGCGGTTATTTTCCGCTAATGCGACAGCCCATTTTTATTTTCACATATCTTTTTCAAAAATTCTTACCAACCAAGAAAGTTTACACACCTGCTTGCTTGACAAAAATATAATATTTGCTATAATAACAAGTATAAAGAATGTTATACAAAGGTGGTGCCATGAAGACCATAATAAAACAAATAAGAACCGGTTTAAACATGAGTCAAAGCGAATTCGCCCAACGACTCGGAGTTTCATTTGCGACGATCAATCGCTGGGAAAACGGTCATTCTGTACCGAACAAGATTGCCCAAACAAGGCTATATGAGGTTTGTTGCGAAAAAAATATTCCGATTTACGAAATGATTTTAGATAAAATACAGCGAGCTGCAAATAATATCAATCCGGACGAAAACCGTAAGCTGCTCTATCATGGCTCCAAATCCGGTATAGTAGGGAAGATTACCCCAAAAAGCCGCAGACAATGCGATTTCGGCACGGGATTTTATATGGGTAACGATCCAAATCAGCCGCTCACTCTTATCTGCGATTATGAAAAGGCTAAATTTTATATAGTTTCAATCTGCATGGAGAACCTTAAAACTCTGGAGGTCAGCGCCGATATAAAATGGGCGATGACGGTGGCATATAATCGCGGAAAAATGGAGCAAATAAAGCATACCGAACTCTATAATAAATATCGCGATATGATGGCGGACAAGGATTTAATCGTCGGCAGCATTGCAAATGATAGAATGTTTTACGTCATAGACAACTTTTTCGTTGGGAACATTACGGATAAGGCTCTTGTAAAAAGCCTGTCTGCCCTTGGATTGGGTAAGCAATATGTTGCAGTTTCGCAAAAGGGCTGCGACTCGGTTCGTGTTGAAGCAGAAATTACGCTTTCTTACATTGAAAGATTGGCTATAAAGAAAATTGCGGATGAAAACAGGCTAAAAGGTGTTTCCCTTGCCAATGATATTTGCAGAAACTATCGGCGGGAGGGCGAATTCTTTGACGAAATTCTTGACGAAGCGAAAGGAGTAGGTCATGATTGATCAGTTAAGGTTAAAACTTTGCGATATCCAAGGCAGACTGTTTGAACTGTCGGTAAAAAAAGGCTATGGTAGCGCGGAGTTTATTAAAACTTTTATGAACTCCAAAACCGCCAAGGAACTGGATTCGGAATATAATCGTATGCAGTGGGCAGGGGAAGAATACCTATTAGAAGAAATTGTATCGGACTGCCCCGACGTGGCATCTTCTGCCGGAGAAGTATTTTCTGCCGACGTAATGTATTGGATTGGGTATTTATATCGCTATTGGCATTTCTATACATGCGAGGGTAGCGCAAAAATTTATAGACAAGCTCCAACTGCAAGGATGAAGCGAAATTATATGATGTTTCACACCATGGATCCGGCTCTTGCTGTCGATAATTTGAAAGAAATATACGAACAAAAGCAGAAAGAAAAATAAACGAGTTTTTGCATTACAGTACTGGATTAGCCGGGATATGCATACAAAGCGCAAGTCGCATAAGTCATAGGTTCTCAAGTGAAGTAAAAAATATATAGAATATGTGTTAGAAAAAGCAGCCGAGGGATGTGCAAAGAGCATGCCCCCCGGCTGTTTGTAATTATGGCGCTACCTAAAATGTTCGTCTTTCAATCTGTAAATCGTGTTTTTTACCGGTGGCAGTGCGAGTACAACTAGGGTCAGAACTCCCTCGCCGCCGATGTAAAAGATATTATAAAGAAAACTGTACCAGACCGGATTCATGCCCTCGGGAGCGTACTGCCCGAAATACAGGAAACCGGAGAGGAATGAGCAACAGAACCTGCCGAAAATTGCAACCACATATCCGATGTAAAGACCCTTTCTTGTCTTAGAAAAGAAACCCGAAAGGCCGAGACAGCCGAATGCAAGTATGTAGTCGAGGATGACCTGCGCCGGAAAAAGGATCACCGGGTCGATGATTAAATTCAGAAGCCCCAGAGCTGCACCAGACGTCAGACCCCATTTCGGTCCGCAGAAATATCCTGCGAGGGTTGCGCAAAGCATACTGAACAGGGTGATAGAGCCGCCGTAAGGCATCGGAATGATTTTGATCATACCAAGCACAAAGGACAGGGCGATGAGCAGGGCGCACAGCACAAGAGAGTACACAGGGCGCGAGCCTGTTTTGTTAATTTCGATTTTTGACATAAAAAAACCTCCTCAAAATAATTATGGGAGGGGAACGGTTTGCCCGTGACTTTTTCTCGACTTTTCCTTGCCTTTTAATTCATGCTGCATACTGCCGAATAAAAATTACAAATCACAGACATATTATTTGCATACGCTTCCCTACGCCGGTACTGACCGGATCAGGTTATGAGGGTTTATCCGAAAAGCGGGTTTTCCGCAGAAACGCTTTCGGTAAATCTCAGCAAAAGCTCCCCTAGCAACATAGCTATACTATAACGAAAAATCTTCTTTGTCAATGGTTTTATGAAGAAATAACTTGCATGATTTTATGAAGAAATAACTTGCATTCCCCCAAGAATTTCCTCAGAAAAAAAGCTTTTTAGTCAGGGGCTAAAAAATTTTTTTGCTTTTCAAAGGAAAATTTTGGATTTTTGATTGACATTATTCAAGGAGAATAGTATAATAATGGAAAATACTCAAGAGGGAGGATATTTGATAGAGATATGAATAACCACATTGTTTTGGAACCGGCTTGGAAAATACGGGAAATAGCCAGAAACACACTGAGAGGATATTGGCAGGCGATGTTTGTCGCAATACTTATCTACTACTTGCTTACAGGCGGAGTAGGGGCAGCGCTTTCCTATATGTTTAACTTCGACACGTCGCAGTTTTATGCAAATATGGGGCTTCCTGCGGCGAACAACATAAACTATCCAAATGTGGAATACGGCGGAAGCCTCTATGATTTTCTGGTGGGAGGGCCTTTTGCTTTGGGGCTTTCGATACTCCTGCTGACTTTCTTTAGAACAAAAAAAGTTGATAATTCCCTTACTTTCGAGGGCTTCAGCTATTTTACCAAGGCATTTTTGCTCCAGCTTCTGATCTGGGTAAAGATTTTCCTGTGGGGGCTACTGTTTGTGATTCCGGGAGTCATAGCTTACTACAGATACAGTCAGGCGTTCTATATTTTGGCGGATCATCCGGAGTATTCGGTTACTCAGTGCGTTGAAGAAAGCAAGAGACTCATGTATGGGAACAAGGGCAAGCTTTTCTGCTTGGAACTGAGCTTTATAGGCTGGGGCTTTCTGGCGGCGCTTCCGGGAGCGTTGCTAGACGCTCTTTTGCCGAATGGGGGCTTTGCGGCTGTAATTGCAGGAATCGGCGCTGCGCTGCCTGCGCTTCTCGTGTACGTATATGTATATGTTTCCCAGACCGCTTTTTATGAGCTTTTGACGGAAAGACTCGTGCTAAGCTTCCGAGGCGCGCCATCGGGAAATACGGTGGAAACTACTTACACCGTGTACGAACACGAACCGGAGAATACAGAGGACACCTATACAACCAAATAAAGGAATACGAACGGAAATTACCTCTTTCGCATAATATAAAGCAGTTAAGCATATAACTTGCGCAAAATTGTGTTGAAGGAGGTAATACTTTGTCCGTTGAAAGACATTATTTCCCCGGTAATAATACGCCGTTGGGATTTTTTTCGTATTACAGGTACATTTTGGGACAGAGAGAGGCAAAGAAGATAATTTGTATTAAGGGCGGCCCAGGCAGCGGCAAGTCAACCTTTATGAAAAAGATTGGCGCATGCTTTGCGGAGCTTGGGGAAAGCGTAGATTATCTTCACTGTTCCGCAGACGAAAGTTCCCTGGACGGGGTTGTTTTGAAAGACAGAAATATCGCCTTGATAGACGGAACCAGCCCCCACATGACGGATCCCATCACCCCTGGGGCGGTGGATCGAATCGTAAATCTGGGAGAGTTCTGGAACGAGGAAGGAATCGCCGCGAATAAAGAAGAAATCATAGACTTGAACGAGGAATGTTCGGAGTGGTACAGAATCGCATATAACTACTTAAATGCCGCAAAGAGCGTATTCAGAAGTCTTGAAAGCATATACGACAAAGCCGTTGAGTACAGTGAGATTTACAGGACGGCGGCAGATATAGTGGCGAGAGAATACAGCCATTACGAAATTTCCCTAAGACCGGGGCGAGAGCGAAAACGCTTTGCAAGCGCCATAACCGCAAACGGTGTGATTTCCTATCCGGAAACGCTTTTTCAAAACATGAAAAAGGTCTATATCATAAGCGCCCCTGTGGGCTATGCAAACAGCAGCCTGATGAGCATCATAAAAGAGGGTGCGATATATCGAGGCTTCGACGTGGAATCCTTTTACTGTTCCATCTGTCCGGAAGAAAAGATAGACCACATGATAATTCCGGAGCTGAAAATAGCCTTTACCACCGTGAACGAATATCACGACCTTGAGCCTTGGGAAATCTTCTCGGAGGAGGAAACTGACGGGGAAATATATCTCATAGACCTTGGGGACTACATGGACGCCGTGGGGGTAGAAAAAAATTCCGAGCTTATAGAAAGCCTCGAAGATGAGTTCGATATTTTGCTTGGTAAAGGAATAAAATGTCTTGAAAATGCAAAAACAAGGCACATGATGGTGGAAAATATGTATATTCCTAACATGAACTTTACCGAAGTGGGAAAAACCGCCGAGAATATTATACGGGAACTCATGGAAAAATAGAAAAACCTGTGGTATGATATTGATATCACAGGGACAAACACAGGAATACGAGGGAGAATACTTATGAAGAAGTTAGCTGATTTTTTGAATATGCTTGCGGAGTCGGGACTTTGTGCAGGGGATAATTCCGACTCTGCGGATTTTAATATAACGATAAAAGACGTTACCTACAATTCCCTTGAAGCAGGAGAGGGGGCGCTGTTTATCTGCAAAGGCGCCGGATTTAAGACGGAATATCTAAAGGACGCCATCGGAAAAGGGGCGGTAGCCTTTGTGTGCGAGGCAGGCTCAAAGGTTAGCAGGGCGTGGAGCGAAGACCCAGAGCTTGGGGCGATCCCACATATAGTCGTAACCGATATGCGCAGGGCAATTTCAAAGATTTCCGCTCTCTTTTTCGACAGAAGCTGGGACAAAATAAAGCTCATCGGTGTGACGGGAACCAAAGGAAAATCAACCACTACCAGCATGATAAAGTCCATACTGGATATACACTGCGGCAGAGAAATCGGATTTTCTTCGGGAATATATACCTACGACGGGGCACGTAGAGAAAAAGCGTACAAGCTGACTACGCCGGAAACCATTGAGCTTCACAGAATACTGGACGGCTGTGTAAAAAACGGCTGCGAATATCTTGCCATGGAGGTTTCCTCCCAAGCCCTAAAATACGACCGGACGCTTGATTTAAACTTTGAAGTTTGCGCCTTTACGAATATTTCCCGTGACCATATTTCCGAGGCGGAACATAGGGACATGGAGGATTATTTCACCTCGAAACTGAAAATTTTTCGGCAGAGCAAAATTGGTTGTGTGAACCTGGACATGGACTCCCAATATATGAGCCGAGCTTTGGACTTTGCAGAGGAAAATTGCGAGAAAACCGTAACATTCGGAATGAATGAGGCAGGCGGCAGGAAGCCTGATATATGCAGCATTTCGGTGGAGGAAAAGCCGGGATATCTGATTTTAAAAACAGCGATTTTCGGAAAAGAGGAAGAATTTAGAGTTAATATAGGCGGAGGCTACAATGCTTACAACGCTCTTTGCGCCATTGCGGTGACGGCATCCTTGGGCGTTCCGACAGAAACGATCCGGCAAGGTCTTGAAAAGGTGAGGGTAATGGGAAGAATGGAGACATATTCGCTCAAAGACGGCGTTGACGTAATCGTGGATTACGCTCATAATAAGATGAGCTATCAGGTACTTTTTGATTATGTAAAGAAGCAATATCCTCACCGCAAGGTCGGCTTCGTCTTCGGCTGCGTCGGGAGCAAGGCGTTTAACCGCAGAAAAGAAGCAGGAGAGATCGCCGAAAAATACGCGGATTTCGTTATTATAACCGAGCTTGATCCGGGAATGGAAGACATCAACAAGATTTGCAGCGAAATTCTAAGCTATATCGATCACAAGGAAAAGGCAGAAATCATCACCGACCGAGATATTGCGGTCTATACGGCGCTCAAAAAGGCGGAAGGAATGGAAAACTGCGTGCTAGTTCTTGCCGGCGGCTCCGACGCCTACATGAAGCGGGGAAACAAAATTTACCCATCAGATACGGACGGCGAAAGGGTGCAGAAGTACCTCCAAAGCCGATGAATGACGAATGGAAAATAAACAGAGCATAAACAGAAAAAGCTCGTTAGCGAGCTTTTTTTAGTAGATTTATTGCATTTTCCATGTCCGAAGGCAGCGGAGCTTCGAGGTGAAGAATTTCTCCGGTGACCGGATGGCGCAGAGTAAGGGAATATGCGTGGAGAGCCTGGCGGCCGATGAGGTCTGAAAGGATCTCCTTGCAATCTTGACTGCGTCTCTGTGCGGCATCTTCACCTTCGGCTGTATTTATACAAAAATCCGAGTTACAGTCTGCTGCGTCCCGCAGGTCGCCGTGAATCGTGCGATATTCAAAAGGGTCGCCGTTGCAATAGAGATGATCGCCGAGGATCGGATAGCCTATGTAGGAAAGGTGAACCCGTATCTGATGTGTGCGCCCCGTTTCAAGCTCAAGCTCCACGAGGCAGTGACCGCATAGCCTCTCAAGAACCCTGTAGTGAGTAACTGAGGGGTAGCCGCCTTTTTCCAAAGGCAGAACCCAGCGCTCCACCTCGTTTTCGTCGGGTCTTCCGATAGGAAGATCAATCGTTCCGCTGCCATCGGGCATTTCGCCAACCACAATAGCCTTGTATTTCTTGTGCAGACCCAAAGCTTCGGCGTTCATTTGTTTTGTGAGGCTGTCCTGAGCGTGGCTGTTTTTTGCTACTATCAAAAGCCCCGATGTGTTCATGTCCAGCCTGTTTACGAAGCGAATCTTATAGCTTTCGCCTTCATCTTGCATTTTTTTCATCAGTCCGTTTGCAATGGTATGGCAGGGCTTTCCCTTGGTTGGGTGAACCACCACGCCGGGCTGCTTGTTGATAACGAGAATATCATCGTCCTCGTAGACTACCGAAATCGGAATATCCTCCGGCGGGAAGTCGCTTTTTTCTTCGGGAAGCAGGACGCTGATAATGTCTCCCTCGGCAGGGGAAATCCACCACTGTATATCATGACCGTTTAGAAACACAAGATGATTCTGCTTGAGTTTTGTCATGAGCCGGGAGGAAAATGTGAAATTGCTGCGCACAAGCTGCTTTATCGAAAGCTTTTGGCGCACATCCTCCGCCGTAACAATATATTTAAATTCTGACATTTGATTTCCTTGATTGTAAAAGTATAAATTCCTGCGGATTTTCCATAAATTTCACGAAAAATCTCTATAAAAACTTTGATTTTGCTTTCTCCCAAAAGTTGCTGTACTCGAAACGAACGAGATTTACTTTTTTTCGGGAAAGGGAAAGCTCGATTTTGCGGATATTGGAGTAGTCTACGGAATATCCGTCCGCCACCACGCTGAGAGTTCTGTGGTCGTCGTCGCATGGAATAATCGAAAGTCTGCCGTTTGCCGGAAGCAAAATACTCGAAGTAAAGGAGCGGTAGACCACGGTGTTCATAGGGGCGATAGGGGCAACCTGAAGGAGATTCAGCCTGGGATCCACGATGGCGCCACCCAGAGAATAATTGTATGCGGTGCTGCCCGCAGGGGTGGAAACGCAGATACCGTCGCCGCTGAAACGTTCGATAAATGAGTCATTGATTGCGATATTAAGCTGTGCCGGGTAGGTAGGCACGCCTTTTATGGCGATCTCATTCAGGGCGATGTGCTTGCAAATTCCCTCCGGTGTTTCGACCTTGGCGCGAACGGTGCTATAGGAATCCACGGTGAATTCCCCTTGATTATATTGAAAGATAAAATCGTCGATTCGTTCCGGCAGAACCTCCTGGAAAAATCCCAGGTGCCCCGTGTTGATGCCCACCACCGGAATGGTGGGGAAGTTATATGTACGCAGGCAGCGGAGCAGGGTGCCGTCGCCGCCTATGCATATGATAAGCTCCGTATCCTCAAAGATTTGGTCGTAAGCCCTAAGCCCTGACTTTACCAGCTTTTCCCGAAGAAATCTTTCGATTTTTGCGCTCATTTCTGTGGTGTTTGCGTATATAAATATTTTCTTGGTTTTCATGGGCATCTCCATCTACAAAAGCGTTTCCAGCTCCTCCACAAGGGATTTGAACGTTTCCATTGCCGCCCTGATAGGCTCAGGACTTGACATATCAACCCCCGCGATCTTTAGAAGTTCCACAGGATAGTCCGATGAACCGCTCTTCAAAAATTCTATATAGTCCTCACGAGCCTTCTGCCCGCCGGTAAGGATTCTCTTTGAAATCGCAGTTGCCGCAGAGTAGCCCGTAGCATACTGATAAACATAAAAACTTCTGTAAAAATGCGGGATCCTCGCCCATTCGTATTTGATATATTCGTCCTCCGCAAGGGCAGAACCGAAGTAGTCGCGGTTGAGCTTATCGTAAACTTCGCAGAGCCATTCTGCGGTAAGCACTCCGCCGTTTTCTACCTCTTTGTGAGTGAGCGCCTCAAACTCTGCGAACATGGTCTGACGGAAAAGGGTGGTGCGGAATTCCTCGATATAGTAATTTATGAGATATTTTCGCATTTCCGGATCGGTTTCCTTATGCAAGAGGTGTTGCATGAGCAAAGACTCGTTTACAGTGGAGGCAACTTCTGCCGTAAATATCGAGTGGTCGCCGTATACGAAAGGCTGGGTTTTGCGTGTGTAGAAAGAGTGCATTGAGTGTCCCATTTCGTGAACAATGGTAAACACATCTTTCAGAGAATCCGCATAATTCAGCAGGATATACGGCTTGCTGTCATAGGCGCCGAAGCTGTAGGCGCCGCTGGTCTTGCCCTCGTTTTCATACACGTCGATCCAGCCCTCTTTTGTTCCCTTATCAACCTGCGCAAGGTATTCCTCGCCCAGCGGGGCAAGTCCGGCCTGCATTATTTTCAGCGCTTCCTCGTAAGGAATCTCACGCTTAGGAAGCTTAACCAGAGGCACATAAATGTCGTACATCTTGAGCTCATCGACACCAAGAACCCTCTTGCGAAGCTTGGTATAGCGGTGGAGCACCGGAAGATATTCGTGAACAACGCTGATCAAATTGTCATAAACCTCCTCAGGAATGTTTCCCGAAGAAAGGGCGGCGTGACGCGCCGAATCGTATTTGCGGATTCTTGCCGTAACAACGTCGTCCTTGACATTGTAGTTATAGGCGGTGGCGATGGTGTTGATGAGAGCCTTGTAAGCCTCGTACATATTGGTAAATGCAGCTTTTCTGACATCTCTGTCGTGGCTTTCCATAAAGGTAATGTAGTTACCGTGGGTGAGGTTTACCGTATCACCGTCCTCGTCAACCAGTGTTCCGAAGGTCAAATCCGCGTTATTGAGCATTTTGAAGATATCTCCAGAAGCGCCGGTTACCTCGCTGAGCTGGGCGAGTATGTTTTCTTCTTCTGTGGAAAGCACGTGTTCCTTTTCCCGGAGTGCGTCTTCCAGGGCGAAACGATATGTCTCGAGCTTTGGATTTTCGCCTACATATTTTCTGATGGTTTCCGGGTCGGCAGCAAGAAGCTCCGGGGCAAAGAAAGAAAGGGAAGCGGAAATCTTGGCGCAGGCCGCACTGCACCTGTCGTCCATGGATTGGTATTTTGCCAGACGATTATCCTCGTCCTTTTTCATGGCGGCGTAGACAAAAGCGTGTTCCAGCTTCAGGAAAATGCGGTCTTTCTCGGCAAGCGCCTCGTAGAGCGTATCCGCAGATTCGGTGACCTTCCCCATAAAACGGGTAAACTCAGAGGCTTCCTTTACACATTCCTCTATATCTTTTTCCCAAAGCGATTCGTCGGGATACATCGCCTCGATGTCCCATTTGAATTTTTGCTCTATTTCACTGCGCTGTTTGCATAATTTATCAGACATTTTTGCCCTCCTTGTATGGCGAAAGAATTATTTTTGATGTATAATACTATAATTAAACAGTATACCACAAAACAGAAAGGAATATAACCCCAAATGGATAACAGAGCGATAGGTTTTTTTGATTCCGGCTTGGGTGGACTTACCTGCATTCCGAATCTTTTTTCCCAGATACCCAATGAGAGAGTGATTTACTTCGGAGACACCGCAAGAACACCCTACGGTTCAAAAGCCGTAAGCACGATCAAGCACTATGCAAATCAGATCGCTGATTTTTTATATACAAAAGATGTGAAGATGATGGTAATTGCCTGCAATACTATTACTTCGACCTGCCTCTGCGATTTGCAGAAGCGTTTTCCTGACATTCCCATTGTAGGGATCATCAATCCGGCGGCGGGAAAAATTGCGCAGATTTGCGACGAAAACAACCGAATCGGAGTAATTGCAACGAAAGTTACCATTGCCAGCGGCGATTACGAGCGGGAAATTATGAAGCAAAACCCGGGGCTCCAAGTTTTCAGCAAGGCAGCGCCTGCCTTTGTACCGCTCATCGAGGAGGGCATAATCGACAACGAAATCATGGATCTTACCATAAAATACTATCTCGACGATTTTATCGGGGAAAATCGAATCGACACGCTGGTTCTGGGCTGCACCCACTATCCGATCATAAGGGAAAATATAATGCGGCTCTATCCCAAGCTTCGTATCGTCAATCCTTCATATGAGATAATTGCAAGGATCAAAGAAATACTGGAAAAAGAGGACATCCTGGCAGGGGAAAACGATAGGGAAAACGTGTACTACGCCAGCGACCTTTCGGAAAATTTCGTGAACATGATACAGAAAATCCTCGAAACGGAAAAATCCGACCTGATTATGAAATTTAAAAATCTTGATTTGTAAAGGAGAAAAAATTGGACAAGAGAGAATTATATGCGCATCTGGACATTGAAAGTCCGGAGGAATTTGAATATTTTGAGAACCTGGCAGATTTCCTCGAATGCGATGAGGAACTGGAATTTGCCGATGTTGCGGAGCTTTTTGACGGTGTGGACAAGGACACGCTTGCGCAGCTTTGCGACAACTATTTTGAAGAAATATCCGGATTCGTTCCGGGAAGCCAGACGGAAGTCTTTACGATTTTTGAAAATGTCAGACGGGCGTTTGTGGGAATGTGCCGAAATTGCAAAGAGGACGAAAACCTAAAAACAAAGCTTGCCGAAGAACTGGAAAGGTTCAGACGTTGGTATTCCATGGAAAGTGAGGCGTACTGCACCGACCTTGGAACCATGGAGGAAACGAAGCTGCCGCTGAGAGATGCGATTTTAGCCTCACGCCTTGAGGGAATAGCAGGCAATGCAAACAAGTACGAATACGATTTTTCGGAGTGCATGGACTATCCTCTTGAGGAATACATTGTCTCCTTGGGGGACATGATCGCCATGGGAGAAGAAGACGAAAGCGGAGGCTTCGGGGAAAACGATGCGTCCTTTGGCGGGGATACCTTTGGGGCATTTGAAAATTAGCAATTTTAATGAACCTCGCATATTATGATAAAAAATAGTATGGAGGTTTTTTTATGGGTGAACAATGGGAACGCAAGAACCGCAACGAGGCAAAGGAGTGTATGGAATGTTGCGAAAAGGAATGTCGGGAAAAGTGCAGGCAAAAATGCTGCCCGCCGCCTTGCCCTCCGCCATGTCCGCCGCCTGAGCCATGCTGCCCGCCGCCTTGCCCGCCTCGCAGCTGCAATCCTTGCTGCGATAGCAACAACGGCAGCGGAATCTGGCTGATAATTCTGATAGTTGTAATTTACTTAATATTCTGCAACAACGACAACAACGGAAACGGAGGCCTTTTCGGCGGGCTGTTCTAAACTGCTCTGAGGCAGTGATAATTTCACGGCTTTTGCATAGATTGGTTACATGGAAAAGAAAAAATTCAGTAACAATTTTATACTTGCGACAGCCGTGTTTTTTGCCGGGACGATGGTGATTTTTCCGGACATAACCGAGTCGGGCAGCAAAGCGGCAATAATAATATGGGCAAACTCCATCGTGCCGATTTTGCTGCCGTTTTTCATTTTTGCGGATTTTATAAAACGGACGGGAAATCCGGAAATGCTGCCAAAGAGGGTGTATCCATTTGCAATCGCGTTTTTGTCCGGCTATCCGGTGGGGGCAAAGGTAACATGCGACCTTGTATCCTGCGGCAGACTGAGCCGTGAGGAAGCGGAGGAAGTTCTCAGCTACAGCCTTGTTACGGGACCTGCGTTTATAATCGGTGCAATCGGCGGCTTCCTTGGAAGCTACAAGGCGGCGGGAGTGATTGCGGCAGCCCATTATGCGGGAGCGGCTCTTAACGGGCTGCTGTACCGAAAACCGAAAAAGTGCGGAAGAAAGGGCGTAAGCTCTCACAATTTTTCGGAGCCGACGTCAAAAGGTCCCGGATTTTCCACAGAGACACCGACTGCGACGGCGGAAAACTTCACAGCGGCAATATTGTCGGGCTTTCGCTCAATGGCGGTAATCCTTGCCTATTTGATTCTGTTCATGGTAGCTATAGACCTGATCGAGGCGACAGGAGCGATAGACATAATAAAAAACGAAACCGCGGCATCTTTTCTTAAGGGCATTTTTGAAATGACCGTGGGAGCAAAGATGATCAGCCTCTGTGACGTCAATCTCAGCCTGAAAACCGCACTGATATCCTTTGTGGTTTCTTTCGGCGGGCTTTCGGTAATCGGGCAGTCAATTTCTATGACGGCAGGTAGCGGCATCAGCGCTCCGACCATTCTGAAAATCAAGTTGACCCACGGGCTGATGGCAGGAATTATTGCTGTAATTCTTTCGCGTTTTGTGCTATAATAAACGAATCAAAGGCGGGTTTTCGCCGCAAAGCACGCAAGGCACACAAAGTACGCAAATACGCAAGGCACGGGAGGAAAAGATGCAAAGCGTTGGAATTATCGCAGAATACAATCCGTTCCACAACGGTCACAAATATCATCTTCAAAAAAGCATGGAAATGACCGGAGCGGAGGTTTCTGTGGCGGTTATAAGCGGAAATTTCACTCAAAGGGGAGAACCTGCGCTTCTGGACAAGTGGACCAGAGCTGAGATTGCGGTAAAAAACGGTATAAATCTCGTCCTGGAGCTTCCGGTACTTTTTGCCGCAAACAACGCGGGATATTTTGCAAAGGGCGGAGTGGAAATTCTGGAAAACATAGGCTGCGGCTATATTTCTTTCGGCAGCGAATCGGGAAATATTGCAGAACTTATGGATATTTCCGAGGAAATATCCATAAACCGCAGGGAAATAGAGGAAGCGGTGCGGGCTGCGGTAAAGAGAGGTGTCGCCTATCCGAAAGCGCAAAGCGAGGCCGTCGCAGGGCTTTTGGGTGAGGAAGCCGCGGAGATTATGAGTCTGCCGAATAACATTTTAGCCCTCGAATATCTGCGCTTTATGAAACGGGCGAAGCCATTGGCGATCAAGCGGCAGGGAAGCGGCTATCACGAACTTGCCCCAAAAGACGATATGGCTTCTGCCACGGGAATCCGGAGGATGCTCGCAGCGGGCGAGGACATTTCTAGGCTTGTTCCTCCGATTACCTTGGAAACACTTACGAAGCATCTGAGAGAAATCGGCACGCAGGACAAGCTGTTCCCATTTATAGTCGAAAAAATCCTCATAAGTGATTGCGGGGAACTGAACGCTATCTTTGGGGCTGAAGAGGGTCTAGGGAACAAGATGAAAAACGGCGTAAGATATTGGAAAAACGCCGAAGAAATGCTTGCTGACCTGAAATCCAGAAGGTATACAGCAACCCGAATTGCAAGGCTTTTGATAATGACCCTGCTGGGAGCAACCCGCGAAAGTGTAAAAACGGCGCAAAACTATATAAGGGTACTTGCACTTGACGAAATCGGCGCAAAATATCTCAAAGAAATAAAAAAATCCGAAAGCTCAAAGCTTCCGATAATAACCAATATAAACAAGGAAGCCCGGCTGTTTCCGGAGATTGCAAAGACGCTGGAGAAGGACATTCTGGCAAGCGATTTATATAGCCTTGCCTGCGGACATGACCTTTATGCAAACTCAGACTATGTGAAAATGCCGTTTTTGATGGAGAGGATATAATTCAAGTTGACTTTTTCTATGATTTTGCATATAATTGTATTACAAACAAAAGCAAAACAAATATATAATATATGCAAGGAGGCATTGTCATGGCAGAACAAGTTTTAATACAATTCAGAGCAGATAAGACATTAAAACAGGAAGTGGCGGATATTTATGAGCAGTTAGGTATGGATTTGCCAACAGCTTTCCGTATGTTTATGAAGCGTAGTATGCAGGTAAAAGGTTTGCCTTTTGAGGCGACGCTTCCTGAGCAGGTTGTCACAAGGACAGATGCATTGAATGCATTCTATCAAGCAAGGCAGCAGATGTCCGATGTGCCGGAAATGTCATTGGAAGAGATTGATGAAGAGATTCGTGCTGCAAGAGCGGAGAGAAAAAAATGAGTTGTTCTATATATGCGGTAATTGATACCAATGTCTTTATATCCGCACTCATAACGAGAAATCACGAAGCATCGACGGTTAAAGTGCTTGAGGCAGTTTTGAGGGGCGATATTATTCCTCTGTACCACGAGGAGATTTTGGCGGAATATTGTGAAGTGCTTCATAGAAATAAATTTAAAATTTCAGAGGAAGTTATCGACATATTGATGAGTTCAATTATAAAGTATGGAGTTGAAATCTTTCCACAGCCTACAGGCGAAATACTGATAGACATGGATGACCTTATATTTTATGAGGTTGCAATGGAAAAGCGTGATGATAATGCATATTTAGTGACCGGAAATCAAAAGCATTATCCTGTCAAAGAATTTATTGTAACACCTTCGGAAATGGTAGAGATACTAAAAGAGAGATAAGTTAAAAAAGTAACACAATGGCAGAAAAAATGAAAAAACAACAGAGGCAGGAAATCCGCCGTCGCGGAATCGCTGCCAGAGACGCAATGGATAAAGAAGAGAGAGACAGGCGCTCCGCTATTATTTGTGAGAGAATTGCAGAATGGGATGCTTTCCGCAAGGCGCAGGTCATCATGATTTATAAAGCCGTCCGAGGTGAAGTGAGGCTGCAGCGCTTGGAGGAACTCATGCAGGAATACGGGAAAACCGCCGTATACCCTTTATGCATATCGAAAACCGAAATGATCGCCCTGCATCCAAGCTCTGATGAAGCGTGGGAAAAGGGGCACTACGGTATCCTTGAGCCAATCCGTGAAAAATCGGAACTGATTCTGCCTGAAAAGATTGATTTGGTGATTTGCCCTTGCACGGTATTTGATGAAGAGGGCAATCGCATGGGAATGGGAGCCGGCTACTATGACCGTTTTCTGCCTTTATGCGTCAATGCCCGCATTGCTGCGGCAGCCTTTGAGTGCCAGAAGGTGCAGAAGGTTCCGGCAGATGTATGGGATACAGCGATGGAAAGAGTTTTTACGGAATGCTAAACATTCTTTATCGAAATTGAAAATTTTACAAAGAAATTATTACTCTAAATCCCTGTATTTTTGCGGGGATTTTTAATGTACTAATTTTGGTACGCCGTTTATTTGATTTTCAAAAAATTATCTGCTATGATAAATACATGGAGGTGGTCAGGGTATGTATCATGTTACTTCAAAGAATCTGTTGCCGATGTGTATTTTAAAAATATTGCAAGAACACAGCGATAGTAATCATCCGATGAAACAGGCTGAAATTCTACAGTACTTAGAGGCAGAATACAACCTGAAAGCAGAAAGAAAAGCCATCGGCAGGGCGATAGAACACCTGCGGGAGCAGCTTGATATCCAAATCGAATCCAATCGTGAAGGCTGCTGGTACGATGACAGACTTTTTGAGAATTCGGAACTGCGGATTTTGATTGACGCTGTCATGTCCAGTCGCTACATCAAACCAAACTACACGAAGGACCTGATTGATAAGCTAAGCAGCTTGGGCGGAAAAAATTTTAAAAACCATATAAAAAATATTTATGTTATCAACGAGGCTGTGAAAGGCGAGAATGCGGAACTTTTTGACAGTATTGAAAAAATAGACGGTGCAATATCGGACGGCTTAAAAATTAAATTTCAATACTGCGAATATGACATTCATAAAAAACTGGAGCCGTACACTCCGGTTAAATTAAGTCCGTATCGCATTCTTCTGCATGAAGGCATTTACTATTTGATTGGCTACTGCGAAGATGAATACAATGAAGGGCTTCAAAGCTACAAAATTGACCATCTAAAAGATATTGTTGTGCTTTGGGAAAAAGGCAAATCTTTCTCCAAAGTGAATCAGGAAATCAGCGAAAGCGAATTCACAAAACAGATCCTTGAAAATCCAATCATGGGACTCGAAAAACCGAAGCTCTTTAAGTTTTATGCAAAAAAATTCATCTTGGATGAAATCATTGAATACTTTGGAAAAAATGTAAGCATCACAGAAGCTGACAAGGTTCCTGAGTGGATGTTCGGCTTCGATGAGTCTCTTGTGGTCGAGGTAAAAACCAGTTTCTACGCGATGCGGAAGTTCGCACTGGAAAATATCCATACAGTACAAATCATTGAGCCGGTTGAACTGGAAGCGGAGCTTCGCGCGATGTTTTTGGACGCCGGCAGAAGATATGGAACGCAGCAGAGTAGAGTCTATGTGACAGACGAAGATTATGATCTCGTTGAAGATTTACCGCTTCATACAAAAGCGGCATTCGGAATTCCAATCCTTTTTGGCGATTATCCTTTTAAAGCGGACGGTGACAGGCGAATGATCGAATGGACGCCGCTCCGATTTGAAGAGGACAGAGTGCTCCTGATTACGCGGTGCTGCATTGATGTGCTTATCTTTGATGAACGAAAAGACAATATCACTTGGCGGGACAGTTACCTCCGTAAGTGGATGAATGAGGTGTTTTATGAGGAAGCATTTTCTTCGGAAGAAAAAGAACAGATACTTACAACTACGCTAAAAAATCCGGACGATGAATATTCACAGGAAAGATTCATTCCGGCAACGGCATTTCATCCGAAAGAACCGCCTCGATTGGAAAACTACGAAACAAAGGACAAGGTTTTTGCGCTGTCAACGATGGAAGCATTTTGGAATTTTTCAAGTGATGAAGAAAGAATGACGCTGTCTACTGATTATGTTCGCACAAAATGCGAGAAGGAAGGGTGGACGAGGCAGAACAGCTGGTGGCTGAGAACGCCGAGCTGGATTTCCAACAGAGCGACAGCGGTATATTCCTTCGGCAGCATTACCGGTGTCGGCGAAATTGTCGATGATGACATGGTGGCGGTTCGCCCGGCAATTTGGGTGAAGAGATAGAAACGAGGTGTGAATTTATGAAAGACAATTTTGAGAAACAGTATCGTTATTACGCCGATCAAATTCCCGATATCGAAGGGCTTTCACGACCCTTTATAAACACTTCCGATGTTTTGCTCGCCTATTTCGTTATCGCGGACTATTTTACCAATCCGTTAAATGGGGAACCGGAAAAGATGCTAATCGGCGTGAGAGATCTGAATCTGCTTGGATCCGCGATCGGCCGTCAAATTGTAGGCTTTGATGGAAAAAGAAAATATCGGGACAAAATTGACATCTGCGCCACATTGTTTTATGGCCTCGTTAAAAATCATTTTTTCAGCGACGGAAATAAAAGGACAGCACTTTTGATTTTGCTTTACCAGCTTGATTGGTACGGTTATATGCCGAACGCACCGCAAAAAGACTTTGAAAAGTTGGTGATCTGTGTTGCAGCAAACAAAATCCCGGAGCGTTATCCGTTTTCCTATAAAAAATGCCGAAAAGATGAAGAACCCATCATTAAAACAATCTCAAAAATTTTGCGAAAGAAGATAAAGAAAAAAGACAACACTTATCATGTTCGCCGGATAGAAGGCTGTCGACTTGAAGACTATGCAGAAACTGCACCCGGTAAGAAAACTATGTATCAGCTTGTTGACGATTTCAAGAGTGTATTTAGACGATTAAAAGATGAATAGAAAAGAAAGGGGAATGAAGAACATGAAAACAAACGCATTTGAAAAGATTATCGGTTATAGCTCGATCAAAAAGGAACTCCTGCAGCTCTGTGATATGGTGAAGAACCGAGACGTTTACGAAAAACTCGGTGCGAAGCTGCCACAGGGCATCCTGCTGTATGGGGACCCGGGACTTGGCAAAACGCTGATGGCGAAGTGCTTTATTGAAGAAAGCGGGCTTGAAGCCTATGTCGTGCGCAGAAACAAGGGAAATGATGATTTCATCGCGGACATTACAGAAACCTTCCAAAGCGCAAAAGCGCACGCGCCGTCAATTGTTTTTTTGGACGACATGGATAAATTTGCTAACGAAGACAGAAACCATTGTGACGCGGAAGAATATGTCGCCGTTCAGTCCGGCATTGATGAGGTGAAACACTGTGATGTGTTTGTCCTCGCGACGGTAAATAATCTTTGGAAGCTGCCAAAATCCTTAAAGCGTTCCGGACGCTTTGACAGAAAGATAGAAGTTAAGACGCCGAACGAGCGGGACGCGAAAGAGATCATCGCGTATTATCTCAGCGACAAAGCCGTTTCCGATGATGTCAACATGGATGACCTTCTAAGAATGATCAGCTACAGCTCCTGCGCCGAACTGGAAACCATTCTCAATGAAGCAGCCATTCGTGCGGCATATGAGCGAAAAGCAGTGATTGAAATGTCGGATCTTGTCAAGGCGGTTTTGCGAATGGAATATAATGCGCCGGATACCGACGCGTCATTTTCCGCTGAAAGCCGCAGAAAAAAGGCGCTGCATGAGGCCGGACATCTAGTTGTCAGCGAAATCCTATGTGCAGGCAGCGTCGGACTTGCGTCGATACGCGATTCCGACGAAAGCGACGCGGGCGGATTCATTCATCGCTGCAAGCGTCTTGGCGGCAGAGTGGAATACGCACAGGTATCTTTGGCGGGAAAAGCAGCAGTGGAACTCTATTACGCGGATCCATGTACCTGCGGTTGTGTCGATGATATCAACCGCGCATTCACAATTATAAGGGATGGCATGGCGGAAGAAGGAACACTTGGTTTCGGCATGATCGATGTCGCGACAGAGCGTTTCGGCCAAACCTCCGAGAGTTTGAACGCGCGCGGTGAAGCTGTCACGCAGGCGGAACTGGAACGTTATATGCTCCAGACCCGAAACATTCTGTTGAATAACCGCAAGTTCCTAGAACGCGCGACGGAAGCTCTGCTCGAAAAAGAAACATTACTTTTTTCAGATATTCAAAAGCTTCGTTCCGCCTGTCTCGCGCAGGAAGGCGAAGACGCGCCGCTGAGCGCGTAAGATTCAGAAGCTTCAGCAAATGTTAAAAAGAAAGGCAGGTAGATATTATGATCATCAAACCGGAAGCATGGATTTCAAAACCGGACTACAACGGAAACGGACTATTGCAGGCGTGGGTAACGGAAGGTGAAGCCGAATTCCCTATCCCGATTGAAAC
>CAVKSD010000020.1:4190-22238 GCA_963658905.1 Bacteroidaceae bacterium | reverse complement strand
GTGTACGCTTTGGCAGGGATGACAGATATACTGGACGGGGCGGTGGCACGCAAAACCGGAACTGAGAGCAGGGCTGGGGAAGTGATGGATCTTGCTGCGGACTTGGTATTTGCGGGAGCCTCGCTGGTGTGCCTTTTGCCTATATATAAGGAGGCAATACCTTTTTGGCTCTGGGCGACCATTGCATTTGTGGCGTATTTGAAAGCTAAAAATGCGATAGCCGTATTTGTTATGCAAAGGCGATTTGTTAAGAGGCGAACTTCTTTAAGCAAAGCAACGCTTTTGGCGGTGTTCCTCTTGCCCTTTGTTTGCAATATAGTACCGATTGCGGTTTACGGCGTAGTTTGCGTTATCTTGGCGCTGGCAGCGACGGCGGAGACTTTTATTCGGACCCTTCAGGATTCGACAAAATCAGCCAAAGAAAAGTGATAAAATAGCCTCAACGCTTTAGGGAGTGGGCGTGCCGAAAACGGTGCGCCTATTTTTGACGGCAGCAGAAAAAAGGCGTGCAAGAGGGGACAGACTATGAAAGCAATGGCAAATCATTCGGCTATCGCAGGGGTCGGAGAAACAATAACACCGGAGCAAGCTACCGGACAGGAGACTTTCAGGGTCAGCGTAGGCTACGCTACAGCCGCCGCCGAGGAAATCTGCGGTGACACCGCGATTTCCTCGGGGCTGCCTGACGGCAGCCTCGCCCTTATCCTCTCAGACGGCATGGGCAAAGGGATAAGGGCGGCGGCGCTGAGCCGGAGCGTTGCAAAACGGCTGCGAAAAAACCTGAAAGCAGGCATGGCTCCGGCAAACGCGATAAAGGAAGTGAACGCATACACGGTATCCCACTCGGATGCGGAAAACTTCGCCACGGTGGATCTGCTGATTATAGACCGAAGCACCCGCAAGGCTAAGTTCTATAAGATGGGGGCGGCGTCTTCATTTGTGTTTCGCGAGGGCAGGGTCAGAATGCTTGAGCAGGCAGCGCTCCCCATAGGCATAATCCCCCGAATTAGACTGACGCACATTTCATCACAGCTTAGAAGCGGCGATATAGTAATCATGGTTTCCGACGGCGTTACCGAAGCAGGACTCGAATCGGAGAACGCAACGGGGGAAATTGCCGAAGCCGCCGCAAGCTGCGACATCGACGGGAGCTGGCTGCGCGAATTGTTGGAAAACCGTACCTCGGAGGAGATTGCGGCTGCTTCCCCGCGCAAATTGGCGCAGTGGATACTCGCAGAGACCGTAAAGCAATATGGAAAGCGAGAACGGGATGACCTGACGGTAGCTGTGGCAAAAGTGCTTGACGGATAAAATCGCGCTCCTTGCGTGCGGCATTGATTTGCGAGGCCCAAAAAACCGACGCGTTACTTTCAAGCTTCACGCCAAGATTTTAGCCAAGATCTTAGATAAGTGGAATATTATAGCCAAAAGGCAAATTCTGTGATATAATCAAAAAAACAAACTCAGGCACAAGAGGTAGCAAAATGTCTTTTAACAAACATGATATAAGCCGCAACGCCTGCCAGCTCTTCGGCGAGCAGGCGAGACAGGGCTATGACTGGTGGTGGCATTCTTTCACGGCGAGGAATGCAAAGACCGGAGAAGAAAAGCCTTTCTTCGCGGAGTTTTTTCTCTGCAATCCCGATTTAGGAGGCAGCTCGCCGCTGCTGGGGCAGCTTCCTGAGAACAAGGCGAAGGGCATTCGCCCGTCCTATCTGATGGTGAAAGTCGGCTGCTGGGGCGAGGATGCCGTGCAGCTGCACCGTTTTTTCGCATGGGATGATATAAAAGTGGACTTCGGCGTGCCGTTTTCGGTATCCGCAGAGGAATGCGAGCTTGGGGAGAATATGCTGAAAGCCCATGTGAAAATCACCGATGAAGAGGCAAAGGCTCATCCCGAATGGATGTGCGGCGCAGGAGAAATAACCATGGAACTTGCGCTCAGCAAGATTACCGCATTTAATGTAGGCTACGGCGCAGGCAGGCTTTTCCGCAAGCTGCAGCTGTTCGAAATGTTCTGGCACGCAGAGGGCATGAAAACAAAATTTGAGGGAACCGTAACGCTTAACGGCGAAAAATACATAGTCCAGCCGGAAACTTCATACGGATATGCCGACAAGAACTGGGGCAAAAACTTTACATCGCCTTGGGTCTGGCTATCCTCAAATAATCTGACAAGCCAGCTGACGGGCAAAAAATTATCGGACAGCGTCTTTGACATCGGCGGAGGCTGCCCAAAGGTAGGCCCCATCAGGCTTCCGCGGAAGCTGCTTTCGGCATTTTGGCATGAGGGCAGAGCCTACGAGTTCAACTTCTCGAAGCTGTGGACATTTTGCAGAACGAAATTTGACAGCAGGGAGGAAGCGGGCCGCATCATATGGCATGTGGAGCAGACCGCGGCAGGATGCCGCATGGTAACAGACGTCGTCTGCGAGAAAAAAGATATGCTCCTCGTAAACTACGAATCACCGGACGGGGAAAAACGCCACAACAGGCTTTGGAACGGCGGCAACGGCAAGGGAACAATCGAGCTTTATCATCGCGGAAAATTAGTGGACAGGATTCGCGCCGAAAATATCGGCTGCGAATACGGAGAGTATTGCTAAAAGAAGATACATAGGAGATACATACAAATGAAGAAAATAGGATTTGTCGGAATGGGGAACATGGCGCAGGCGCTGGCAATGGGATTTTTGCGCAGCGGCAAGGAAAGCCTGGAGGAGATTTTCGCCTTTGCCCCGAACCAAAAGAAATTAAGAGAAAACGCAGAGCGTATCGGATTTGTGCCTTGCGAATCGGCAGGAGAGGCAATAGAAAAGGCGGAACTGGTAATCATAGCCTGCAAGCCATATCAAGTCCAGAAAGTTTTGGAGGAAAATCGTGAGGTACTGACAGGAAAGGCAATCGTAAACGTGGCTTACGGCTGGACGCTGGACAAGGCACTCCCTTTTTTGCCTGAAAGCACGCATTATCTGCACATTGTTCCAAATACTCCGGTTTCGATATGCAGCGGGATACTCCTTGCGGAAGAAGCAAACACCTTGGGCGAGGACGAGCCTTGGGTCTGCGAACTTCTCGGCTCGGTGGGCGAATATGTAAAGCTCCCTACACATTTGATCGGTGCTGCAAATGCGGTGGCAGGCTGCGGACCTGCATTTATCGCCATGATGATCGAGGCGCTGGGAGACGCAGGCGTAAAACACGGTCTTTCGAGGGATCAGGCATATACCCTTGCTTCCGGCGTAATGGCAGGCACCGCCAAGCTGCAAAAGGAATCGGGTCTTCACCCTGCGGTTTTGAAGGATCAGGTCTGCTCCCCAGGCGGACTTACGATTCGCGGAGTAGCGGCACTGGAAGAAGCAGGACTCAGAAACGCGCTGATAAAGGCCGTGGATGCAACCTTTATTTAGCCCGAATATTTACTCTGAAAAGCAAAAGCCCCCGGAAAAGCACCGAGGGCTGTTTATTTTGTCTTGTAACACTACACTCTTAACTCTGTTTTTTCTTACTTGCCTGTTTCTTTAGCCGAGGATCGCCGCCAGATCCTCCTCAGGGGTCGTGGTAGGGCCGATGTTGTAATGATCTACCAGGAAGTTAAGCACATTCGGCGAAACGAAGGCAGGAAGCGTCGGGCCAAGGCGAATATCCTTGATTCCAAGGTACAGCAGTGTAAGGAGAATGCAGACTGCTTTCTGTTCATACCATGAGAGAATGATGGAAAGAGGCAGCTCGTTTACGCCGCAGCCGAATGCCTCCGCAAGGGCAAGGGCAACCTTGACCGCACCGAAAGCGTCGTTGCACTGACCCATGTCCATAAGCCGCGGCAGCCCGCCGATTTCCCCTATATCGAGGTCGTTGAAGCGGAACTTTCCGCAGGCACAGGTGAGAACGATGGTGTCATCAGGAGTCTTTTTTACAAGCTCCGTATAGTAATTCCGTCCCGGTCTTGCGCCGTCGCAGCCGCCAACCACGAAGAAATGGCGTATTGCGCCGCTTTTAACTGCGTCGATCACCTTATCCGCAACGCTGAGTACGGTGTTATGTCCGAAGCCCGTGGTTACGCAGGTTCCGCCGTTGATGCCGGTAAACACGGTATCCTCGGCATATCCGCCAAGGCTAAGAGCCTTTTCGATAACCGGAGTAAAGTCCTTATCCTCGCCGATATGAACCATTTCAGGATAGGAAACCACCTCGGTGGTGAATACCCTGTCCTTGTAGCTGTCTTTCGGCGGCATCAGGCAGTTGGTGGTAAACAGAATCGGCGCCGGAATATTTGCAAATTCCTTTTGCTGATTCTGCCATGCGGTGCCGAAATTCCCCTTGAGGTGAGGATATTTTTTCAGCTCAGGATAGCCGTGGGCAGGGAGCATTTCGCTGTGGGTGTAAATGTTGATACCCTTGTCCTTTGTCTGCTCAAGCAGCTGTTTCAGGTCATAAAGATCGTGACCGGAAATGACAATAAACGGGCCTTTTTCTACAGTGAGAGGCACAGTAACCGGAACCGGATTTCCGAAAGTCTGTGTATTGGCTTTGTCAAGCATTTCCATGCAGGCAAAGTTAACTTCCCCGGTTTCAAGCACAATCGGAAGCAGCTCGTCCATGCCCCAGTCCTCGCCGATGGCAAAGAGGGCTTTCAGGAAGAATTTATTTACCCTTTCGTCGGTATATCCAAGCACTCCCGCATGATAGGCATAAGCCGCCATACCCTTGATTCCGAACAAAATGAGGGATTTCAGACTGCGTACATCTTCGTCTGCGTCCCAAAGCCCGCTCATATAGTAGTCGTCGGTTCTGCCGCAGGAAGATTCGCAAGCCCCGCAATTCGGGACGAGATTTTCCTTTTCTGCATGAACTTCGTCGATCAATTTTTTGATTGTCTCATCGTTAAAGTTTGCATTTGTAATCGTGGTAAACAGACCCTTGATTAGGAGCTTGTAGATATTTTCCGTGGCGCATCCGCCGGTGCCTGCTGCGCGGGCAAGTCCGATCAAAGCCCCAATGAGCTTATCCTGCAAATCCGAAACTTCGTAATTTTTTCCGCATACGCCGGCATTTCCGGTGCAGCCTTTGCAGCCTACAGTCTGCTCGCATTGAAAACAAAACATTTTAGAATCCATATTCGGTTCCTCCTTTTACTTTGATTGAATAAGTTATTTTATTTTCGCTGATTTTATTTTCACCAAATTTTTCACAGGTGATTCTTGATTTTGTGAACTCATTGTATTATGATTGTAGTAGAAAGTATGTTGTCATGACAACAAAAAACAAAAAATCGGAGAATATATGGATACTTTTTTTCCTGGGAACACACCGCTTTTTCAGGGCGTCGACCGGCGAGATGTAGGCTCGCTCCTTGATTGTCTGGGCGCCCATGAGCGAAAATTCAAAAAAGACGAGACAATTTTGCGGGCGGGAGATGCCGTCAGCGAAATCGGGCTTGTGAAGTCCGGAAGCGTAAATATTGTGGTTAATTTTTACTGGGGAACCAGCCACATCTTCGGGCATATCGGACCGGGACAGATTTTTGCGGAAAATTACGCTCTTATTCCCGGAAAGGAGCTGCTTTGCGATGTTGTGGCGTCGGAACCGACGAAGGTTTTGTTCCTGAACGTAGGCAGACTCACAACAACCTGCGGAAACGGATGCGCTTTTCATCAAAGCATCGTTCGCAATCTGCTGCGTATTTCGGCGCAGAAAAATTTGAATCTTTCATCGCGGATGATGCACACCGCCTCAAAATCCCTGCGGGGCAGGCTTTTGTCCTATTTGTCGGAGCAGGCTACGCGATGTGGCAGCAATCATTTTACCATTCCATTTGACCGCCAGCAGCTTGCCGATTATCTGGCAGTTGACCGCAGTGCAATGTCCGGCGAGCTTTCGAAGATGCAAAAGGACGGACTGGTTTCCTATCACAAGAATGAGTTTACGCTGAAAGCAATGGAGAATTTTGAATAATATGGCAGAAGAAACGGCAGAAGTAATAAAGAATGTGGAGGAGGTAGAAAATGAAAGTACTGAATTTTATCTTTGAAAATTGGCTGCTCCTTTTGTTTCCGGCAATTATAGTCTGCGGAATCATCGTCAGAGCTGTCACTCATAAGCCGTTTAGGGGTGACATCCCGCCGGTGGGAGTATTCGGGGACCTGCCGGAAAACGTTACAGGCATGAAAAAGCCTGATGAGAGCAAATAGGCAAATAAATATGCGAATATGAATATTACTGCGAGGGCGCCAGCCGCCGCGCTATTTCAGCGACTTATAGTAGAGCATACAGTGGCAGTAGCCCTCAAAGCTGGGGTCTTTGATCTGCTCCTTGAACTCCTCGCACATACATTTGGTGGCTTCCGTGCGCTCCAAACGGCAAGGGCAGTAGCCGCCGGTCTTTTCGAGCCCTTCTTTTACGGTTTTTACGATTTCCTCATTTGGATTTAGCGTTATCTTCATTTTGCATGACCTCCATTTATATGACCTCAATGTTTATCAGGCTTTCGCGACTGATCAGATTTTTCAATTGCCGGAACCGTTATGCGTATGATGCAAAAGATTCAGCTTCTTGATGTGATGATTTCTGCGTGGTGCAAAGAGAAGGCCGAGGCTGCGATTGTAGGCCTTGAAGCCCAGCACACCATAGAAAGAATCTTTCATCTTCGCCTTGCGGGTGTATTCACGTTCCTTGCCGCCGCAGCTTGCGACTTTGCCGTCAAGTATTGCCTCAATCAAATCGTTGTTAGACGATATCTCTGCATCGAAGAGGGTATACGCCATGCCTACATAAGCCTCGTTGTGGGCGTCCGAGCCGCCGATACACGGTTTTCCAAGCTTTTCGGCAAGTTCCGCCGCCGCAATATTTGAAGCGCTCTTTTCGCAGGTGTTGAAGCCCTCGACAAAGTCAACTTTATTCAAAATTTCCGGATGCTGCTTGAGCTTTTTAAAAAACATGGCGCTGGAGCTTCGGGTTCCGAAAGGGTGAGCCGGTCCCAAAATTCCTCCGAAAAAATGTACGATGTTTATGAGCGCCTCCACAGGAAGGCCCCGCAGACGGAAAATGCTCGGCCGAATATTATCGGGCATAATTACCAGAAAATGTCCCGCGTCCTTCGTATCGTATTCTAGTCCCGCGAGCACGCAAAAATCCCGGCGTCCGGACCCTAGCCACTTGTTATATCCCTTGTATGAATCGTGATCTGTAATTAACATTCCATCAAATCCCTGAGCGGACAAAAGCTCAATATATCGTTCCACGCTGACACTGGAGTCGATGGAGCCTCCCTTTGTGTGACAGTGCATATCAAATTTCATCATAGATATATTTTAGCACAAATATCTACAAAAGAAAGTAACTTTTTTTGTTAAATCGTAACGCTTCCCATCACTCTTCAGCGTTCTCTGTCACTCTTAAGCACTTTCTGTCAATCGTTGTCAATTCCCGTCATTCTTCGCCATCCTTCCCGCAAATGCGTGCGAAAAGAAAAAATTAGAATTATTCTAAAAAAGCTGTTGACAAAAGGAGAATTTTCGTGTAATATAAGTTCAAGAATTAAAATTATTCTAATTCCAAAAGAAACGAGGTGAGCCGGTGTCAAAATATGGCGAGGAAATTTTGGACATAATATTAAAGTCTACGGAGCATCCCACTGCCGAAATGATTTTTATGGAAATGAAAAAACGAAATTCCAAAATCGTGCAGGCAACGGTGTACAATAATTTGAAGAGCCTCGCAGAAGCCGGAAAGATTATCCGGATTTCGCAGCCGGGATTTCCCGACAGGTTCGACAATACCACCCGCCACGACCACATTATTTGCAGCCTGTGCGGGGCGATTTCTGACATCAAACTTTGCGATTTGACATCTTCCATCGAGGCTCAGTTCGGACACAAAATTGATTCCTACGATTTGCGGATCCACTACCGATGCGAAAATTGCAGGAAAGACAGCGACAATCAGAATACGGCTAAAATTTAATTAAATTAAAAACGAAAAGGAGAACATGAAATGGGAACACTTACAAAATACGCAGGCACACAGACGGAGAAAAACTTAGAGGCGGCTTTTGCCGGAGAATCACAGGCGAGAAACAAATACACATACTTTGCTTCCGTGGCTAAAAAGCAGGGATTCGAGCAGATTTCGGGACTTTTCCTCAAGACTGCGGAAAACGAAAAGGAACACGCAAAGATGTGGTTCAAAGAACTTAACGGCATCGGCGACACCGCTCAGAATCTGCTTTCTGCGGCAGAGGGAGAAAACTATGAGTGGACGGATATGTATGACGAATTTGCAAAGACCGCCGAAGAAGAAGGCTTCCCGGAGCTTGCGGCTAAATTCCGCCTCGTAGGAGAAATCGAAAGACATCACGAAGAAAGATACCGGGCGCTACTCAAGAACGTAGAAACCGCAGAAGTCTTTGCAAAGAGCGATGTAAAGGTTTGGGAGTGCAGAAACTGCGGACATATCGTAGTGGGAACCGCCGCACCGGAGGTTTGCCCGACCTGCAACCATCCGCAGAGCTACTTCGAAGTGCACGCTGAGAACTATTAAAAAATCAATTAATGCGGTGTAAATTTCAAAATCGCAAGGCCATCAGAAAATGGAACAAGAAGAAATGCAGGGAGGATAAGAGAATGAAAGAACAGAAATTTTATATTTGCAAACATTGTGGCAATTTGGTAGCTATGGTTAACGAAAGCGGCGTGCCGCTCATCTGCTGCGGCGAAGAAATGCAGGAGCTTATTCCGGGAACCACCGACGGAGCAGCTGAAAAGCACGTTCCTGTTTACACCGTAGAGGGCAGCAAGGTCACGGTAAAAGTGGGAAGCGTAGAACATCCGATGCTTCCGCAGCACCATATACAGTGGATCTGGCTCAAGACAAAATTCGGCGGACAGCTTGCAAAACTGCAGCCGGAAACAAAGCCGGAAGCAGTATTTGCCCTTGCCGAGGGGGATGAGGTCATAGCAGCTTACGAATACTGCAATCTTCACGGCCTTTGGAGAGCATAGGGCGCGAAAATAACTAAAGCATACGAAGAATAAATGTTAGATAAAAGCCAAAAAAATCGGCGGACTCACAGGGGAGAACGCCGATTTTTTCCTTAAAAATATTTCTGTCGATGTCAAATCTTCTGAACGGATACGCTTTTGCTTTTTAAATTTTGAAGCTACTCGGATTTTGCTCTCTCGCCCTTTTTCAGCTTTCGTGTAAAGAAAATATCCGAAACCAGATCCGAAAGCCCGCTTACGAAAAGCCCCAGCCCCAGCATAAAGAACAATACTTTTGCGGTGGAAAACGGGTTCATCATAACCAGAATACCAAATAACGTAATGGCGGCGGACACGATAAGCGCTCCGTAAAAGGTGCCATACCCGAATTTCTTGAAGTTAATTACATTCTGAATACCCTCAAGGCCCTTGTATGTAATCATAAATCCGAGGATGAACGGAATGAGGGCGATAATCATGGTGCCTTTCAGCCAGAGAAAGATGCCGAGAATCACAAAACTCACGCCTACCGCAAAGCCGTTTGTATCGTCGGTAATTCTTGTTTCAACCTTCGTCACCGCATAGCCCAGCAGCTTGGCGATACCGAAAATTACCACGCAGGCTGCCAAAAGAGCGCATATCACATCTTCGACCTTCTGAGGCCATATCATCAGCGCCAGACCCAAAAGAACGTAAATAAGCGATGTGGTAAACTTCGCTATTCCTGAATTTTTCATAATTTCCTATGTCCTTTCCTATAATACAACTGATAGGACAATTATACCACGAAACATGAAAAAAACAAGATGCTAACGAGTAGGGGTCGGCGTACTCGCATATCATACTCGTATATTTGACGCGCGCTATACCGGCGTTCCAGTATCCTCGGTGCAGGATTTCCGCCTTTGGCGCGAGGCTTTAACGAGGATTTTTCTCGTGCAGATACTTTTCGCGGGTAGCCATGCCGCCGCGGAGGTGGCGCTCCGCCTTGTTGTTCTCCAAAACATTCTTAACTTCGAGAGCCAGAGCAGGGTTTAGCTCAAGGAGTCGCTCGGTTATGTCCTTATGCACCGTGGACTTGCTTACACGAAATTTTTTCGCTGCCGCCCTGACCGTAGAATTGGTGTTTACTATGTAATGAGCCAGCTCAAGTACTCTTTCCTCTATGTAATCTTTCATTGGCAGACACACTCCTTGCTTATTGTTAAGACAATATATGCGACGCCATCGCGAAATATCACAGGGTAATATCACAAGGAAGATGCGGTTTTGCCGTGTACGTTAAAAAAAGCACAAAATCTGAAAAAAATCCATTGACTATTTTGTATACAAGATGTATTCTAATATCAGCTTATGTATACATTATACAAACATTAGGAGGATACAAAAAGAATGAGAAAAGAATGGGAAGGATTTATTGCCGGAAACTGGACTGAAAACATCGACGTTGAAGAGTTCATCACATTGAATTACCACCCTTACGACGGGGACGGAAGTTTCCTCGCGGGAGCAACCGAAAGAACAAAAGAATGCTTCGAAAAAGTGCAGGAACTTTTGGTTGCGGAAAGAAAAGCAGGCGGCACCCTCAAAGTTGACGCCAGCAGAATCATGAGAATCAACGCTTTCGGGCCGGGATATATCGTGCCCGGCAAGGACATCATCGTGGGACTTCAGACAGACGAACCGCTGAAAAGAGGTATTTGTCCTTTTGGCGGAATCAAGATGGTAAGAGAAGAAGTCAAGGAATACGGACAGGAACTGCCGAAAGAAATCGACAATATGTTTAACTACATCACCACTCATAACGATGGAGTTTTCAAGGCATATTCCAGCGAAATGAGAGCGGTAAGACACCTTGGCTATATCACAGGACTTCCTGATGCTTATGGCAGAGGAAGAATCATCGGCGACTACAGAAGATGCGCTCTTTACGGCATCGACCACCTCATCGAAGAAAAGAAAAAAGACCACGAAACCATCGCCTCAAGACACGTGATGAACGAAGAAAACATCAGAACCGCAGAGGAAATCACAAACCAGATTAACGCTCTCAAGGAAATCAAGAAGATGGCAGAAAGCTACGGCTACGACATTTCCGGACCTGCAAAGGACGTAAAAGAAGCCATTCAGTGGACATATTTCGCATACCTTGCTGGCATCAAAGAAGAAAACGGCGCGGCGATGTCCATCGGCAGAACTTCCACATTCATTGACATATATGCAGAAAGGGACCTCGCAAACGGAACCTATACAGAAGAGGAGATCCAGGAATTTGTTGACGACTACATCCTGAAACTCAGAGTTGCCCGTCATCTGAGAACGAACGAATACAACGAATTATTCGGCGGCGACCCGATGTGGATCACAGAGGGTATCGGCGGCGTAGGCATGGACGGCAGACACAAGGTAACCAAGAACTCCTACAGAGTGCTTCAGACCCTTTACAACCTTGGACCTGCACCGGAGCCAAACCTTACGGTACTCTGGTCGGAGAAGCTTCCTGAACCGTTCAAGAAATTCTGTGCTCAGGTTTCCATCGATACAGACTCCATTCAGTACGAAAACGACGACAAGATGAGACCGTTCTACGGCGAAGACTACTCAATCGCTTGCTGCGTATCCGCCATCCAGATGGGTCAGCAGATTCAGTTCTTCGGCGCAAGATGCAACCTTGCAAAGATCCTGCTTCTGGGATTAAACGGCGGTATCGACGAAAGAACCGGCCAGCACGTAGGCCCGCAGATGGAACCGGTTGGCGAAGGCCCGATCGACTTCGAGGACGCGTGGAACAGATTTAATATCTACCTCGCATGGCTTTGCGAGCTTTATGTAAACATCATGAATATTATCCACTTTATGCACGATAGATACGACTACGAAAGCTCCCAGATGGCGTTCTTAAACTCCGAGCTTAAGCGCCTTATGGCATTCGGAGTTGCAGGCTTCTCCGTTGCCGCAGACTCACTTTCCGCAATCAAATATGCAAAGGTTTATCCGATCAGAGACGAAAACGGCGTAATCGTTGACTACAGAACCGAAGGCGACTTCCCGAAATACGGCAACGACGACGACAGAGTTGACGAAATCGCAGTAAAGATTTCCGAAAGAACCATCGAAGAACTGAGAAAGCACCCGGCTTATAGAAACGCAGTTCACACCCTGTCAGTGCTTACAATTACTTCAAACGTAATGTACGGCAAGAAGACAGGCAACACTCCTGACGGCAGAAGAGCAGGCACACCGTTTGCTCCGGGAGCAAACCCGATGCACCAGAGAGATAGCCACGGCGCAATCGCATCCCTGAACTCCGTTTCAAAGATCGACTGGGATACCTGCCAGGACGGCGTTTCCAACACATTCTCAATCACTCCTGAGACTCTTGGCAAGAACCCTGAGGAAAGAGCCGACGTACTCAAGGGACTTCTTGAGGGCTATTTCAAGAGAGGTGCGCATCATTTGAATGTAAACGTTCTTAACCGTGCGGTGCTGGAAGACGCATACGAAAATCCGGATAAATATCCTAATCTTACCGTAAGAGTTTCGGGATATGCCGTAAGATTTAACGCACTGTCAAAGAACCATCAGAAAGAAGTAATCGCAAGAACCTTCCACGAGGCAATTTAGCTGCATAGTAGCAGGATAGATGAAAATTTGCGAAAGGAAGGTCCGGCGAGATGATAGGAAAAATTCACTCAATTGAGACCTTTGGCGCTGTAGACGGACCGGGCATCCGAACTGTATTTTTTATGCAGGGGTGCCCGGCTCGGTGCCTTTATTGCCATAACCCAGACTCGTGGCCTCTCGAAGGCGGCGAAAAAATTGAGGTTAGCGAAATCGTGCACTGGGCGCTGAGGGGAAAGCCCTATTACGGCGGAAAAGGCGGCGTTACCTTTAGCGGCGGGGAGCCTCTTTTGCAGGCAAAATTCCTCACCGAGGCAATGCATGCCCTGAAAAAAGAGGGGATAAACAGCGCGATAGACACCAGCGGAACATATCTTGACGAATTTGCCGAAGAAGCGATCCGCTCTTCGGACTTGGTGCTGCTTGACATCAAGCATCCGGATCCGGAAAGGTTTGAGATAATCACCGGAAGAAAACAGGAAACCCTTTTCGAACTCATCGACATCATCAACCGTCAGCAGAAACACGTTTGGGTGCGCCATGTGGTTGTGCCGGATATAAACGACACTCCGCAGGACATGGAAGAGCTGAACGAGTTTATGAAAAAGATAAGATATGTTGACAAAGTGGAACTTTTGGGCTATCATACTATGGCAGTCGAAAAGTACGGTAAGCTCGGAATCACATACAGGCTAAAGGGCGTGCCGGCGATGGACGGCGCAAAGCTCATGGAGCTGCAAAAGCTCATACACAGGCCTTCCGAGGCTGTGAGCCGCGTGGCACTATAGCCTTGCAATCTGTGGCGACGAGGGATTCTGATGGACGATAATTTAATTTACAACAAACCGATAGATATCGGGAATATACTCAAATTTACTGTGCCGACAATGGTTAGAATGCTGTTCGTTTCGATGTATTCAATCGTTGACGGCATTGTTGTTTCCAATTATATAGGAAGCCTGGGACTTTCGGCGATAAATATCGTATATCCGGTGCTGAATGTCTGCATGGCAATAACATTCGTCTTTGCAACGGGAGGAAACGCCCTCATCGGCAAGATGCTGGGAGAGGGAAAAAATGAAGAGGCGTGCAGCTTTTTTACACTTGTAATATTGGCGAATTTGGCGGTAATGGCGTTGATGATGGCAATTTTTCTCGGCTTTGGGGAGGAAATTTATCTTAATATCGGCTCCGACGAAGAAATTTTGCCATACTGCCTCGAATACGGAACCATAATGGTTCTCGCAGGGCCTATATGGTCGCTGCAAATCATGTTTCAGGGCTTTCTCGTTACCGCAGACAGGCCGAACATGGGGCTTTGGCTTTCTGTGGCGGCGGGGGTTCTTAATATAGTATTGGATATCTTGCTGGTGGGATATATGGATTTCGGAATCGCAGGGGCGGCTTACGCTTCCATGGCGGGAATGATCGTTGCGGGGCTTTTGCCATTGACTATCTTCGCAAACCCAAAGAGCCTGCTCCACTTTGCAAAGCCGAGGTGGACGGGGAAGGCGCTGCTATATTCCATGGGAAACGGAGCCTCCGAGATGGTTACCAGCCTTTCCAGTGCTATAACAACGGCGCTATTTAATCTGCAGATGATGGCAATCGCCGGAGAAAAAGGCGTCGCCGCAATCAGCGCGGTGCTGTATCTGCAATTTCTCTTTGTGGCAATATTTGTGGGATTTTCTATGGGAATCTCACCGCTTTTCAGCTACAATTTCGGCTCGGAAAACAGGGATAACATAAAGAAGCTTTTTGCAATCGCCATGAAGATTATCGCGGTGATTTCTATCGTTATGTTCGCTATCGCCGAAATATTTGACCGGCCTCTTGTAATGATATTTGCCTCACACGACGAAACCCTTGCAAATCTAATGATTGCGGGCTTTAGAATCGTGGCGGTAAGCGTGGTTCTCAGTGGAGTAAATATTTTCGCTTCGGGCTTTTTCACGGCGCTGAACAACGGAAAGATTTCTGCGCTTATCTCGATCCTCAGAACCCTCATATTTGAGGCGGGGGCGCTGATTTTGCTTCCTATGTTCTTTGACATCGACGGCGTCTGGTGGGCGCTTCCCGCGGCGGAAATCTGTGCCTTTGTCATAATTGTATTTTTGTTTGCAAAGTACAGAGAAAGGTACGGCTACTAAAAAATTATGATTTTTTCACAGAAAAACACGAAAAAATTCAAAAAAACTATTGACAATCAACAAAACCGATGGTAAACTGCGTATATATTTAATAAATCAAAACCTTTGAGGGAGAAGTAAAACTGATTTACGGTCTCACAGCGAACCCGGGACGGTGGAAGCCGGGCAGATGCAGATTCAGAATAATGGGCTCCTGAGGGCGAGGGGAAAGCAAAAGTTCGAAACGAGCGGCAAGTATCTGAGACGAGACTCCTGCGTAAGTGGAGAGGGGCGTGGTAGCGCTCTATTGAGAGGATTTTGCGAAAGCAGGATCAAACAAGGTGGCACCGCAGGTATAACCTGTCCTTGAGTTATTCATGGACGGGTTTTTTGATTTTTGCAAAAGAGAAAGGAGACAAAAAATGAAAAAGACAGCGAAGAAGTTAATGACAGTATTGATGATTTTGGCAATTACGGTGGCAATGGCGACAGGCTGCGGAGGCGGCGACAGCGAGTCCGCAGGCGAATCCGAAAACCTGAGAGTGGGGCTTTTGCAGCTCACCGAACATCCTTCACTTGATACCATAAGAGAGAGCATAATCGAGGGGCTTGCAGACGAGGGCTATGTTGACGGCGAAAATATCACGATCGACTATAAAAACGGCCAAAACGATATGACGAATATGAAGACCATCGCTCAGGCTTTCGTAAGCGACGGATGCGATGTAATCATTGCAATCGCTACACCTGCGGCACAGGCAGTTCTCAGCGAAACCACGGAAATTCCGATCGTATTTGCGGCAGTTACAGACCCTGTAGACGCGGAGCTTGTTGACTCACTGGAAACTCCGGGAGGAAATGTAACAGGAACCTCGGACGAAGTTTCGGCAGAGGCAATTATGGAACTTGCAAAGGAAATCACTCCGGGATTTAAGACCATAGGCGCCCTTTATAGCGCAGGAGAGGACAATTCTGACTCCGTAATCAAGGGACTCAAAGAATATGCTGAAAAGAACGGTTATGAGGTGGTAGAATCGACCGTTACCAACACCAGCGAGGTTCAGCAGGCGGCTCAATATCTTGCAGACAAGGCAGATGTAGTTTATTCACCGATCGACAACACCATCGCCTCGGCAATGGCAGTTGCCAGCGAAACCTTTAACAACGCAAAGGTTCCATTCTATGTAAGCGCAGACTCCATGGTTCAGGACGGCGGACTTGCAACCTACGGCATCGACTACACGGTTCTGGGCAAGGAAACCGCAAAGATGGTAGCTAAGATTCTTGAGGGCGCGGATGTTTCCACAATGTCCGTTGTCAAGATGAGCGACATGAATATATATGTAAACGAAAATACGGCAGATGCCATCGGAGTTACGATTCCGGACAGCATCATGGAAAAGGCAACAGTTTTAGGAAATGAAGAATAATTTAGATTAGTTTGATTAAGGAGAAGTTATATGATGACCTTTGGGGCGCTCCTTGGCTCCGTGGAGCTTGGGATGATATATGCAATTTTGGCGCTAGGCGTGTTTCTATCGTTCAGAACCCTGAATATGCCCGATTTGACGGTGGACGGTTCCATCGTCACCGGAATGGCGGCATCGGCGGTGGTTTGCGCAGGAGGCGGAAATCCTTTCTGCGCACTCATCGCAGCCTTTATCGCCGGGGCTATTGCGGGACTTGCCACGGGGCTTCTGCACACGAAGCTCAAGATTCAGGCGATCCTCGCGGGAATTTTGGTAATGATGGCGGCATATTCTGTGAACCTCAGAATCATGGGAAAAACGCCGAACATACCACTGACAAAAAGCCTGACCATATACAAGATTGCAGATAAATTCATAAATCCGCAATACGCCGGAATCGTGATAAATGCGCTGCTTCTGGCGGTCATAATCGCGCTGCTTTATCTTTTCCTTCAGACGAGGATAGGCTTTGTTTTCAGGGCGACGGGAGACAACGAGGATATGGTAAAGGCCTGCGGCGTCTCTTGCGATGCCATGAAGCTCATGGGACTGGCGGTTTCCAACGGATTCGTGGGGCTTGCGGGAGGAATGCTTGCGCAGAACCAGGGCTTTGCGGACATAAATAGTGGCGTGGGAATGATGGTTATCGGACTTGCTTCGGTGATATTAGGCGAAGTAGTCTTCGGAACGAAAACACTGCTCAGGCGGCTCATTGCAGCCTCCCTTGGGGCTGTGCTTTATCGGATCTTCATGGCGCAGGCGCTTTATATGGGCATGGACCCGACGGACATGAAGCTGGTATCAGCGGCAATCGTTGCCATCGCTCTTTCCATCGGACTGTTAGGTGAAAAAGGAAGCAAGCTTCATCTCAAATTTACCAGGAAAGGAGCCGGTCAAAATGAATAAACTTCTCGAAGCAAACGGAATCACAAAGGTGTTCGGCGCCGGAACGGTAAACGAAAAAAAGGCACTTGCAGCCGTCAACCTTACTATGAATGAGGGTGACTTCGTTACGGTTATAGGAAACAATGGTGCCGGAAAGTCAACGCTCCTCAATTGTATTGCAGGGGTTTACGGGATAGACGGCGGCAGCATAATTCTTGACGGCGAGGACATTACGAAGCTGCCTGAGCATAAGCGCGCACGGCACATCGGCAGGGTGTTCCAGGACCCGCTAAAAGGCACGGCATTCGACATGACAATTGAGCAAAATCTTGCCATTGCATATTACAAGAATAAGCCGAGAGGACTGCAACCGGGAATCACAAAAAAGGACCGTGAATTTTTCCGGGAAAAGCTGTCCATGCTTGGAATGGGACTTGAGGACCGAATGACCGAAAAGGTGAAGCTCCTTTCCGGTGGCCAGAGGCAGTCGCTGACCCTGTTCATGGCAGTGATTGCAAAGCCGAAGCTCCTTCTTCTCGACGAGCATACGGCGGCGCTTGACCCTGCGGCTGCGGCGAAGGTGCTTGCGCTTACGGATACCTTTGCGTCGGAACCGGGGATGTGTACACTGATGATCACCCACAACATGAAGGACGCCCTCCGCTACGGCAACAAAACGATTTTGATGAAAAATGGCAAAATCGCCATGGAGCTTACAGGAGACGAACGCAAGGCAATGACCGTAGAAAAACTCATAGAAAAATTCAGCATAGACAGCGACAGAATGCTGCTATAAGCGATAGAATGCGGTGTGATCCCTGCGCTGGGATGCACCGTTTTTTAGCTTTGCGCGTAGAGCTGTTTGCGGCATCTGCTTTGCGTACCGGCAAACATTGATCCACATGGGTGCAAACAATGCGAAGATTTAACCTCGCACAGGTGCAAATAATGCAAAATTTAACCCCC
>CAVKSD010000020.1:0-4156 GCA_963658905.1 Bacteroidaceae bacterium | reverse complement strand
CGTAGGTGCAAAAAACTTTTTAATTTGCTTGATAATTGGTGAAAATTATGGCACAATAATCAATATACAGATTACATGGTGAGGAGAATTATCAATGGAGCGAATTGCATTACAACAACTGGTAGATTGGAATAACGACGAGCGGAAAAAACCTTTGATTATTTGGGGAGCAAGGCAGGTTGGCAAAACTTATCTCGCAGAAGAGCTTTTCGCTAAAAAATATTATAAAGACAGCTATATCTATATTGACTGCAAAAAAGAAGATGAAATCCGTGAGTTCTGTTCCGAAACTGCCAATGCAGAAAAAATTATCGAATACATTTCGTTACGCAAAGGAAGGCAGATAGACGAAAAGACTTTGCTGATTTTTGATGAAATCCAGGAGTGCCCGAACATTATTTCTTCTCTCAAATATTTTTGTCAGGACTTTAGAGAGATTCCTGTTATTGCAACCGGCTCAATGGTCCGCATCAAGATTCAAAGAGAAACTCACAAAAGAGGTTCGGGTAAAAGTGATAAATTTCTGTTCCCGGTTGGCAAGATAAACCAACTGACAATCTACCCAATGACCTTTGATGAATTTCTGATAAACAAAAATAAGATCCTTTATGATGCCATCAAAAAAGCCTATGAAGAAAAGAAGCCGCTGCCCCCTCAAATTCATGAGCTGGCAATGGAAGAAATATATAAATATTTACTTGTAGGTGGCATGCCGGAAGCTGTAGAAGCTTATATTGACGATGATAACCTTCTCGAGGCAAGGGAGATCCTTAAAGTGCTGTATGACAATTACCTTTCGGATATGGAACTTTATCAGGCAAGCCAAGAGGCAGTATTGCGCTCTCGTACTTTATTTCAAAACATTTACAGAGAACTGAATAGGGAGTCCAAAAATTTTTCTCCGGGACTTATCGACGAAAAGAGCAAAACAAGGGATTATGCAACTTCCATACAATGGCTCACAATGGCACATATTATAAATCAATCTTTTCAACTGAAAGAGCACATAACAATGCCATTGATGCCGGATAGCGGAAGCAATTTTCGCCTTTTTCTGGCGGACATAGGCATGTTCTCATATCAAAGCGGAATCAATGCAGCCTCGTTTGTATCGAATGAAAGGAATAACACCTTGTCCGGAATTTTCTTTGAAAACTTTGTGGCAAGCGAACTGATTGCTAAGGGACATAAATTGTTTTATTGGCGTGGAAAGACATCTGCCGAACTTGAATTTATTATTGAATCAAATAATAAATTGTATCCGCTTGATGTAAAAAAAGGCAAGGGAACGCTTAACTCCCTTGAAAAATTTTCTAATCACAATAGATTTGAGTATGCAATTAAGGTTTCAAAAAATAATTACGGATATAATCGCGAACAGAAACTGCTTACTGTACCATTTTATTTTATCTCTTTTATAGCTAAAGATCTTTCGGAAGGAACAATGTGCATCTAAAGAATGTATAAGAAACTCCGCGGGAAAGACCCTCGGCGTTTTTTATTCATGGAAATGCAAATTACGCCTATTTAAACAGGAAAGTTCGCTGCACATATACCTTGCTGGCAAAGGAAAGGGCGAAGTTTTCCATGAGATATTTGTTGTCGCGACCGGGAATCTCCTCGTTTGCGATATGAACCTCCCCGGAAAAAACATGAGACAGGGCGTTTTCGATTGCCTCACAGAAACGGTTATAGGTGATTTCGGTGGTTTCGAGGCTGATGCCAAGCTTGATTAGCTTGCCGATTTCTTCCGTGGAATAGCAATTTTTGAGGATGTAAACCACGATAATCATAGCAACAGAGAGCTTTGGATATTTCTTGTTCACCGGCGCGTCCACGATTTTGGCTCTTACATAGTTGTTAACCATGCTTTTCGTAAGAGGCGCGGCACCACCCCACGCAAAAAATCCCCCGAAAGTATTGTCAATCAGCGCCACCACCTGATCCATATAAAGGTCAATGGACGGAAGCTCCGACCACCTCGGGATATGAAAGTTTTTAATCATATCGTCAGACATTGCATTTTTTTTACGCATCTTTTCACCTCTTAGTATACTATATCACACAAAAAGCGGGCTGTAAAGGTTGACATTGTAACGCTTGCGTGTTAAGCTTGTATTGAATACTAGGTAAAGGAGAAACCCTATGGATTATAAAGAAAGAAAAGAGTTTGAACTCAAAAGAGCCGAGGACTTTATCGCGAGCATCAACGCGATGGATGATCCGGATATTATGTATAAAGTAAGCCACCCGATCACAGACTTCAAGGACATGATGAATAAGAGCGTGGAAAGATACGGGCGGGATCACGTTGCATTTAAACAGCGCTTTGCAAAGAACGAGCCTTTCCGTGAAATCACCTACGGACAGACATTGGAAGACCTGAACGCACTGGGAACGGAGCTTATCGAACTGGGACTCAAAGATAAAAGAGTTGCGGTAATCGGCGACAACTGCTATCAGTGGGCGTCTGCTTACCTTGCTATCACCTGCGGACTGGGAGTTGTGGTGCCGCTGGACAAGGAGCTGGGAGCAAGTGAACTTGAACAGCTCATAAAAGAGGCTGACTGCGAGGGAATATTCTTCACGAAAAAATTCCTCAGCATTTTCCAAGACATAAAGGAAAGAGGCGAAACGAATCTCAAAGTCCTCGTGAATTTGAATGCTGAGGAGGAAAAGGACGGCGTATTTTCGTGGTCTGAACTTATCGAAAAGGGCAAGAAATTAGTTGCGGCAGGAGATCGCCGCTACCTCGAGGCGGAAATGTATCCGGACGAAATGGGGATTTTGCTCTTTACATCGGGGACAACAGGGATTGCCAAGGGCGTAATGCTTTCTCAGACGAATATCTGCTGCGACCTTATGAGCGCGCCGACCCTGCTGGATACCAACGAAAGGGACACTTTCTTCAGCGTGCTGCCACTCCACCATACGTATGAATGTACCTGCGGTTTCCTTATGCCGATGTACAAGGGCGCCTGCATAGGCTATTGCGAGGGACTTAAATACATTCAGAAGAATTTGCAGGAAATAAGGCCCACATTCTTCCTTGGCGTGCCGCTTATCTTCGAGATGCTCTACAAGGCGATTTGGAAGAACATACGCAAGCAGGGCAAGGAAAAGGCTGTGCGTAAAATCCTCACGCTCAACAAGACTACCTCAAAGGTCGGAATTAATCTCAATAAAATGCTGCTAAAGGACATTTTGCAGGTCTTCGGCGGCAATATGGAAATGATTATCGCAGGCGGTGCGGCAATCGATCCGCAGATCTTGCAATTCTTCCGGGACCTCGGGATCATGGCGGTGCAGGGCTACGGTCTGACAGAATGCGCTCCTATGGCTGCCCTCAACCAAGATCAGCAGCCTCGTAACGATTCGGTAGGTCATGTGCTTCCGGGAGTTGAGGTCAAGATAGTGGACAAAAATGAGGACGGCGTTGGAGAGATTTGCCTCAAGGGGCCGAATGTAATGATGGGATATTACAATATGCCGGAGGAAACCGCAAAGGTTCTTGTTGACGGCTGGTTCCACACGGGAGATCTGGGGTACCTCGATGGGCCGTATATTTATATCACCGGCAGAAAGAAAAATGTTATCATAACAAAGAATGGCAAAAACGTTTTTCCTGAGGAGCTTGAATATTATCTCGGCAAGGTTTCGCTGGTTTCCGAGTCCATGGTTTGGGCATCGCGTGACGAATCCGGGCAGGACGACCTTATCGTGGCCACCATCAAGCCTGACATGGAAGAAGTGGAAGCGGCAATCGGAAAGGACGCTGCAGAAGACCCGGCTCAGGTTGAGAAGCTCATGTGGAGCGCGGTTGACAAAATAAACGAGGGACTTCCTTTCTTCAAAAAAATCAAAAAAATCAATATCAGAAAAGATGAATTTGAAAAGACCACCGGCAAGAAAATCAAGAGATTCGTGGAAGCCAACAAGCAGGAATAGCAGTGGCGGTCGAAACAAATATAATATCGATAACAGCGCGAGGCGACCTGCGGGTCGCCTCAAATTTTTTTCGTAATTACGAAAAAAGTACGAAATATTACATTAAAAGTACTATTTTTACAATCTATATAAAAAATATATTTACTTTCCCGTAAACTTGAGGTACTCTCTCTATATAAGGTGAATGTGTATTTCGCTTTGAATTTAC
>CAVKSD010000019.1:0-22319 GCA_963658905.1 Bacteroidaceae bacterium | reverse complement strand
GATGTGAGCAATATGTGTGTCTACTACGGCGACAAAAACGTTTCATCGGGTGGAATGACCGCAACTGCTTACAGATACAGCGGCTCATCTCAATCGATTTCGAATAGCATCAAGGTGTATACGGATTCTGCGAAGAAAAATACTTTATCCACAAGCTACTACGATGTCGTTTACAGATATGAGGACTCGACGAAAACGACCACGGACAAAACAGTTTCCACTACATCACCGGTTGAAGCTAAGGTGTACAACGTGTATATCGTGGGTAAGAACGGGTATGCAGGAGAAAAATGTATCGGGACATATACGATTCCTCAATACAATATGAGCTATGTGACGGTGAGCGTGACCATGGCAAGCGCGACCTCCGTTCCGGCGGTTACGGTTCGTTCTACCTATGAAAACATCACATTTGTCAAGGATAAAGACTACACCGTTAGCTATAATACCTATACTTCCACAGGCAAGGTGTGGGTAACTGTGACTCCGATCGCAACAGGAAATTTGACAGGGAGTTCAAATAGCGGATACTATTCAATCGTTTCCAAGTCAATAACTTCCTGCACCGCTTCTTTCAAAGACGGAAAAACAAGTGCGGCGTATACCGGATACACAATTCCGGTGGAAGTCGTTGTAAAAGACGGTTATTATACAACCCTTACAAAGAACACCCACTATACCGTAACCTATAAGAACGAGGCGGGAAAAACGGTTAGCGAAATCAGAGATGCGGGAAAATATACTATCGAAATTAAGGGAATGAATGGTTACACCGGTACAACGAGCCTGTACTTCACCGTAACCGGCAACGACATTTCAACATACAATGTTGTTCTCGACAAGACGAGCATCGACGCAACAGGCTATTCGGTTAGCCTTCCTAAGGTAACGAGAGTTTACAGCGGCTCGACTGTTCTTAGCTCGTCGAACTACACCGTAAGCTACCAGAACGCTGCGGGAACCACCGTTACCAGCGCTTACGCTCCGGGAACTTACAAGGTTGCGGTTACAGGCGCAGGCAAGTACAGCGGAACGGCTTATGCAACATTTACCATCGTAGGCAAGAGCCAGAACATCACAGGAGTTGACAGCACTTACAAGGTTTATCCGACGACGGAGGCTTTCAAGCTGACTCCGAAGGCAACAGAGGGTACTTTCACCTACACTTCCAGCGACAACAACGTTGCTACGGTTTCCTCAACCGGCGTTGTGACTCCGCTGAAAGCAGGCAGGGCAAAGATCACCATCAAGACTACGGGCAACAGTAAGTACAATCCGGCTGAATACTCAACCGTAATCAAGGTTTATCCGACCAAAGCGGTTATGACAAAGAAGCCTTGGACTACCGGCAATGGCAAGATCAAGGTTCGCTGGAACAAGCAGGACAATGTAACGAGATATGAGGTTAGATATTCGAGAGTAAAGAGCTTCGCAAGCGGAACTTACATCACCAAAAAGGTGGATGCGGCTCAGAACGACTACACGACTCAGTCAACTACCATCAAGAATCTCAAGAGTGGACAGAAGTACTACGTAAAGGTTCGCGCCGTGAAGGAAGTTTATAACGACTACGGCAAGAAAATCACCTACTACGGAGCATGGTCAGGTTGGAGATCGATCAGAGTACAGTAGCTTATGAGACTTATGAGAAAAGTTTGACCGAAAAGATTGAAAGCAAATAAATAGAAAAGCGCAGGCAGCCGAAAACCGGCTGCCTGTTGCTGAATTAGACTTTATTTTAATAAGCAATCCTAAAGCAATCCAGATACGCTTTATATTTATCTTGTGCTGTCAGGCAGGTATCTATGTGTTGCCGCATTCCGTTGGTGTTACTGAGGTTTACGGCGTTCGAAAAATCAGTTTTCGTGACTTTCATTCGTAAAAGGAAAAAAATGGGCAAAAACGGAGAACTTGAAATTTTGGATTTTTACGAATTTTGGGCTGATACACGAACTTTTTCACTGGGTCACTGAGAAAGGAAATTGAGAAATGGAGTTCAAACTACATTCAGACTATACCATGATGGGAGATCAGCCGGAGGCGGTGGCGAGACTTGCCGCGGGGATCGCGGAAGGCAGGAAATATCAGACTTTGATGGGCGTGACGGGGTCCGGCAAGACCTTTACGATGGCGAATCTGATCCAGCAGGTGCAGAAGCCGACGCTGGTGATCTCCCATAATAAGACGCTGGCGGCGCAGCTTCACGGCGAGTTTCGCGAGTTCTTCCCGGAGAACGCAGTGGAGTATTTTGTAAGCTACTACGACTATTACCAGCCGGAGGCATACGTGCCATCCACTGACACATATATAGAAAAGGATTCCGACATCAACGACGAGATCGAAAAACTCAGGCACTCGGCAACGGCGGCGCTGGCGGAGCGCAGGGATGTAATCATCGTCGCTTCAGTTTCGTGCATTTACGGCCTTGGAAGCCCATTCGACTACGAAAACCAGATGCTTTCGCTGCGTCCGGGCATGGAGAAGCCCCGCAAGGATATTTTGCGCAGGTTGGTGGACATACAATATGTCCGAAACGACATGGCATTTGAACGGGGCAGCTTTCGCGTGCGTGGAGATGTGATCGACATCTATCCTGCGGGGGCGGAGTCGGCTGTGAGGGTCGAGCTATTTGGCGACGAAGTCGAAACTATCAAAGAAATAAACCCTGTCACGGGGGAAATCATTGGCCTCCGAAACCATATCGCGGTCTATCCTGCGTCCCACTATGTAACATCTCCTGAGAAGATGGAAAAGGCGATAGAAACCATAGACGCAGAGCTTATAGAGAGAGTTCAGTGGTTCAAAGACAGGGGAAAACTCTTAGAAGCACAGCGAATCGAGCAACGGACAAGATATGATCTTGAAATGCTCAGGGAGGTGGGAAGCTGCAAGGGTATCGAAAACTACTCGCGGCATCTCAACGGAATGCCACCGGGGAGCAGACCTTACACGCTCATAGACTATTTCCCCGATGATTTTTTGATTATAATCGACGAGTCCCACGTTATGCTGCCCCAGCTTCGGGCAATGTATGCGGGGGACCGCTCGCGAAAATCCTCGCTGGTGGAATACGGCTTTCGCCTGCCATCGGCGCTGGACAACAGGCCTCTCAGGTTCGAGGAATTCGACGCGCTCACCAAACAAATCGTATTTGTCAGCGCGACGCCTGCCCCATACGAAAAAGAGGTTTCCGGCGGCATAAACGCAGAGCAGATCATAAGACCTACGGGGCTTTTGGATCCGCCGATAGAAGTTGTTCCGACGGAGGGGCAGATCGACCATCTCATCGGAGAAATCAACAAGGTGACGGAGCGGGGCGAGCGGGTTTTGGTAACGACCCTGACAAAGAAGATGGCAGAAAGTTTGACGGACTACCTCAAAGGGGTAAATATAAAAGTACGATATCTTCACTCCGAGGTGGACACCCTGGAAAGAATGGAGATTATCCGTGACTTGCGGCTGGGAGTTTTCGACGTTTTGGTGGGAATAAATTTACTTCGGGAGGGACTGGATATTCCGGAGGTTTCCCTTGTGGCGATTTTGGACGCGGACAAGGAAGGCTTTCTGAGAACCGAGACATCGCTCATCCAGACCATAGGCAGAGCTGCCAGAAATGCAGATGGCAGAGTAATCATGTACGCCGACAGGATCAGCACAGCCATGGACGCCGCGATAAAAGAAACCGAAAGACGTCGCAAGATTCAGGACGAATACAACAAGGCAAACGGCATTACCCCGGAATCGGTGAAAAAGTCCGTTCGTGCGGTTATCGAGGCGACAAAGGTTATGGAGCCTTCGGCAGAGTTCTACGAGGGAAAAAGTCCGCTGGAGCTTACAAAGAAAGAACTGAAAGACTATCTGAAAAAATTGGACAAGGAAATGAAGCAGGCAGCCGCAGACTTGCAATTTGAACGGGCGGCACAGCTTCGTGACCAAATCTTTGAATACAAAGTAAGACTGTAGATTACAATAAGCAATAAGAACGAAAATTGCGAAAATATCGCAGATAATAAAAGGAGAACAAATGTCAAAAGACATAATCATAAAGGGAGCGAACGAGAACAACCTGAAAAATCTCGACGTTGTGATTCCCAGAGACAAGTTAGTGGTGCTAACGGGGCTTTCTGGCTCCGGCAAGTCTTCCCTTGCCTTTGACACGATTTACGCCGAAGGGCAGAGACGATATATGGAGAGCCTTTCTTCCTATGCAAGGCAGTTCCTCGGACAGATGGAAAAGCCGGACGTGGAGTATATCGAGGGGCTTTCTCCGGCGATTTCCATAGACCAGAAGACCACGAACCGCAACCCACGTTCCACGGTAGGCACGGTGACGGAAATTCACGACTATCTGAGGCTGCTTTATGCCCGAATCGGAAAACCTCACTGTCCGGTGTGCGGAAAACCCATAGCCAGCCAGTCGGTAGACCAGATGGTAGACGCGATTATGAACTTTGAAGAGGGCGCAAAACTCATGGTACTCGCTCCGGTGGTTCGTCAGCGCAAGGGAACCCACGAGAAGATCATCGAAAGAATCCGCAAAGAGGGCTTTACGAGAGTTCGGGTTGACGGGGAGATTTGTCTGCTGGACGAGGACGAAATCAAGCTTGAAAAGACTTTCAAGCATACAATAGAAATTGTGGTGGACAGAATCGTAGTAAAACCGGGTCAGGAAAGCAGAATTGCAGAGGCCTGCGAGCTTGCAATCGCCCAGGGAGACGGGCTCTGCGAGGTGATCGGGGATTTTTATGACAGGCACTACGAAAAGACTTTCAGCACAAAGCTTGCCTGTCCGGAACACGGCGTCAGCGTGGAGGAACTAGAACCGAGAATGTTCTCATTCAATGCGCCTTTCGGAGCCTGCCCTCACTGCAACGGGCTGGGCTTTACGCAAAAACTGGATCCGAAACTTTTGATCGACGAAAGCCTGAGCATAGACGAGGGAGCGCTTCAGCCTATTTTCGGCACCATGGAGTTCAGCGGCTTTTATCGCCAGCTTGTGGACGCACTTATCAAGGCTCACGGGGTGGATTCTTCGAAGCCACTCTGCGATTTGCCCGAATCGTTCAAAAAAGAGCTTTATTATGGAACCGGGGACAAGCACCTAGTATATGATTATGTAAGCAGAAACACCGGAAGCGTTTCACATCAGGACAGGCCATTCGAGGGAGCGATAGTGAATATCGAGCGCAGGTACAGAGAGACGACCTCGGACTATTTCAAGGAAAAAATGGCGCGGTACATGGTGGTGCGTGAGTGTCCGCAGTGCCGTGGCAGGAGGCTCAAACCCGAGATTTTGGCGGTTACGGTTGGGGAGAGGAACATCGCAGAGCTGTCGGAAATGTCCATAAAGGAAGCGCTGGAATTTGTAGAAGGACTTGAGCTTTCCGAAAAAGATGAAAAAATCGCTTATCAGATTTTGAAAGAGATACGGGCAAGGCTTAATTTCTTGGTGGACGTGGGGCTCGATTACCTGACCCTCAGCCGAACGGCGGCGACCCTTTCCGGCGGCGAGTCCCAGAGAATCCGGCTTGCGACTCAGATAGGTTCCGGTCTTGTAGGGGTGCTTTATATTCTTGACGAGCCGAGCATTGGGCTTCATCAGAAGGACAACGAGAAACTTTTGCAGACCCTCAGACATCTGACGGACATCGGAAACACCCTGATCGTGGTGGAACACGACGAGGACACAATGTATGCGGCGGATCACATCGTAGACATAGGTCCGGGAGCCGGTATAAACGGCGGCGAGCTTGTGGCACAGGGAACCGTCGAGGACATAAAGGCGTGCAAGGAATCCCTGACGGGCCAGTACCTTTCAGGAACGAAGAAAATTTTTGTACCGGAGAAAAGGCGCGAAGGTAACGGCGAAAAGCTGATAATACGAGGCGCTCGCGAAAACAACCTGAAAAATATCGACGTGGAAATCCCTCTGGGCAAATTCGTTTGCGTCACGGGGGTTTCAGGCTCCGGAAAGAGCAGTTTGATCAACGAAATCCTTTATAAAGGGGCGGCGCGAGTGACAAGCAGATTGCAGGAGGAACCGGGAGACTTTGATGAGATCCTCGGCCTCGAAAACATCGACAAGGTCATAGACATCGACCAGTCGCCCATTGGCAAGACTCCCCGCTCAAACCCTGCCACCTACACGGGTATGTTCAATCATATTCGGGACTTGTTTGCAAGCCTGCCCGAGGCAAAGCTTCGTGGCTACCAAAAAGGGCGTTTCAGCTTTAATGTAAAAGGGGGCAGATGCGAGTCCTGCGGCGGCGACGGGATTATATGCATAGAAATGCACTTTCTGCCGGACGTGTACGTGCCTTGCGAGGTCTGCAAGGGCAAAAGATACAATCGTGAGACATTGGAAGTCAAATATAAAGGAAAAAGTATCTTCGATGTACTTGACATGAGCGTCAAAGAGGGAGTAGAATTTTTCCGTAACGTGCCGTCGATAGCCAGACACCTTGAAACTCTCGATCAGGTGGGGCTTGGCTACATCAAACTGGGGCAGCCCTCCACACAGCTATCGGGGGGAGAGGCGCAGCGGGTCAAATTGGCTTCGGAGCTGACAAAGCGAAGCACGGGAAAGACCCTGTATATTCTGGACGAGCCAACCACGGGGCTTCATTTTGCAGATGTGGACAAGCTACTTGCCGTCCTTGACAGGCTTGTGGACGCAGGTAACACGGTGGTGGTTATCGAACATAACCTTGATGTGATAAAGCGCGCAGACCATATTATCGACCTCGGCCCAGACGGCGGAAGCCGGGGCGGGACAATCGTTGTAACGGGAACACCGGAGGAAGTGGCTAGGTGCAGCGAATCATACACGGGACAATTTTTGAAAAAGTTGCTGTAGCAAACGGTGACAGGGAGACAAAACACACGGAGGAAATCCAAAATGAAAGAAAAAATGAACCTGACGATGCTGACAGATTTTTATGAAATCACCATGGCAAACGGATATTTCAAGTCAGGAATGGCAGACGACATCGCATATTTTGATATGTTTTTCAGGAGGGTGCCGGACGGCGGCGGATATGCCATCATGGCGGGGCTTGAACAGCTTATCAGCTACCTCAAGGATCTAAAGTTTACGGACGAGGATATAGAATATCTCCGGAGCAAAGATATGTTTTGCGAGGAATTTCTCGAATATCTCAGGAACTTTGAGTTTAAGTGCGACGTCTGGGCGGTGCCGGAGGGAACGCCTATTTTCCCGCATGAGCCGATAATAACCGTCAGAGGACCTGTTATGCAGGCGCAGTTCATCGAAACAATGGTGCTTCTTTGCATCAACCATCAAAGCATGATTGCCACAAAGGCGAACAGAATCGTAAGAGCCGCGCAGGGCAGAGCGATCATGGAGTTCGGTTCAAGGAGAGCCCACGGCGCAGACGCGGCGATACTCGGGGCGAGAGCCGCATATATCGGAGGCTGCGCGGGAACCGCCTGTGCGATTGCCGACAGAGACTACGGAATCGCGGCGCTGGGAACCATGGCGCACAGCTGGGTGCAGATGTATCCGGACGAGTATTCCGCATTCAAAAAGTATGCCGAGATCTATCCGCAAAATTGCGTTTTGCTGGTGGACACATATAACGTGCTAAAATCCGGAGTTCCGGCGGCAATTCGGGTCTTCAAGGAAATGAAGCCTGCCACCATGGGAATCAGAATCGACTCCGGTGACGTTGCTTATTTGACCAAAAAAGCCCGCAAAATGCTTGACGATGCGGGACTAAATGACTGCAAAATCGTGGTTTCAAACTCCCTTGACGAGTACATCATCCGTGACGTTATCCTTGAGGGGGCGTGTATCGACTCCTTCGGCGTGGGAGAAAGGCTGATAACAGCAAAATCCGAGCCCGTTTTCGGCGGGGTTTATAAGCTGGCGGCTTTGGAAAAAGACGGAGTGCTGACACCGAAGATCAAGATTTCCGAAAACGTCGAAAAGATTACAAATCCGGGATTCAAGGGGCTCTACAGGCTTTATAGCAAGGCGACCGGAAAGGCTCAGGGGGACGTAATGACGATCGCAGGAGAAACCATTCCGGAGCAGGAGGAGTACGAAATTTTCGATCCAAATGCAGTCTGGAAGAAGACCATCGTAAAGAATTACAGGGTAAGAGATCTTCACGTTCCGATTTTTGTGAATGGAAAATGCGTTTACGAAAGCCCGTCCATCGAGGAAATCAAGGAATATTGCAAGGCACAGGTGGCGACGCTTTGGGACGAGACTCTGAGACTCGAAAACCCGCAGACCTACTATGTCGACCTTTCCCAGAACCTTTGGGACATGAAAAACAGACTTCTCAGAGAACATTCCGGAAAGTGAAGCCTGAATACCAAATAATAAAAGATAGCAGAAAAATACAAGAAACTAAAAATATTGAGTCGCAAAACCCGAAAAAAATCGAACTTTGCGGCTCTTTTTTTGCAAATTGACTTGCAATATCAGAAATAAGACAGTATACTGATAATAGTTGATATCAATTAGTATCAATTCATAAATTGACGGAGGGCATAGCGATGGACGCAATGGATTTTTTAACCATGATAGAGGACAAGAAATTTACCGACCTGAAAAAAATGCAATATAAATATTCAAAAGAGGCGGTGGCAGAAATGTTGGAACTGCTAAAGGAGAATCGCTATATGCTTTTTCCTATGCGGGACTTTAAGGGCGAGCCTATCATCTATTTAGATGAACTTGCGGGAATCAGCTCAAAATACGCAAAAATTTTGCTTGGATATCACAAAGAGTCCGAAAACATTTCCTCCCGCGCCATGGAAGACGAAATTTACAGTACCTTTGATATCGAGAACATCAATACTTCCAGAGAAAGCGTCCGGAAGATACTGGCTGGCTACGCTCCGAGAGACGAAAGCGAAGAACGCATCTACGGCATGAAAAAGGGGCTGGAGTTCATAAGCGACTATCATAACGAGATCACCGAAGAAAATCTATACAAATTGTATCAGATGGCGGTAGGTAACTATTTAGATGCAGAAGATCGGTTGCCTGCGGGCTGCAAATATCGTAACGACGCGGTTTATGTCGTGGGAGGAAAAGAAACTCACGAGGGACTGCCCCACGAACTGCTGCCGGCGTACATGAAAGCTTTTCTCGGCTTTATAAACGTGGAGACGGACATCGACGACTTGGCAAAGGCTGCCATCATTCACTTTTACATGGCGTATTTGCACCCGTATTTTGACGGAAACGGCAGAATCGCTCGGCTTTTGCAGATGTGGTACCTCGTGCAGCGGGGCTATGCGGCGACGACGCTAATTTCTATATCCGCTCTCGTTCGGGACAGTCGGAACCTCTACTACAAGGCGTATCAGCAGATAGAAGCTAACGAAAAAATAAGCGGTTGCATCGACGTGACACCCTTTGTCCTGTACTTTGCGGAGAATGTTTACTCGCATTTTGCGGAGCAGTTTCCCTCGCAGTTTGTCCTTGACGAGTTCGCTAACAACCTTTTGATGGGGGGAATCACCGAAAAAGAACACGCCCTGTGGAACTATGTGCTGAATCACTACGGAAAAAACGAGTTTTCCACAAAGCAGCTTGAAAAAGACTTCGGCGGCGCGGCATACGCCACCATACGGACTTTTGTGCAAAAATTCCAAAGGCTGGGACTTCTTGAATATCGCAATTATTCAAACAGACCAAAATACAGAGTTTGGTAGACAAACAGGCGGCGACTGTGGTATACTTTATAGATGACTTAGAAAGACATGAAATACACGATCGTATAGAGTAAGAGGAGAAGAAATGAATAACAAATTGACAGGCAAACAATATGCTTTGGTTGCGTCCATGCTTTTTGGAATGTTTTTCGGAGCGGGCAACCTTATCTTTCCGATCATACTCGGCGCAAAGGCGGGGGAAAGCCTCGTTCCGGCGCTGCTGGGTATGCTTATCACGGCGGTGGGAATGCCGCTCCTTGGCATCGTGGCGCTGGGAGTTTCCAGAAGCAGCGGGCTGATGCAGATGTCCGGCAGGGTTTCAAAGGGCTACGGCTACTTTTTTACCTGCGCACTGTATCTTACCATCGGGCCGTTCTTTGCAATTCCAAGATGCGCAGCGACTTCGTTCTCCATGGGAATCGAGCCACTTCTAAGCGGAAACGAAACCCTGGCACAGGCGATTTTCACAACGCTGTTTTTTGCGGCGGTGCTGTTCTTTACGCTTAGACCCTCAAAGATTATGGAGTCCGTCGGCAAGTACCTAAACCCGATTTTCCTCGTATGCCTTGGCATTTTGATGGTTGCGGCGCTTCTTTCACCAACGGAGGCGATTTCCGAAGTTCCGGTAAACGAAAGCTACGCGGAAAGCGCTTTCGCCACGGGATTCCTGCAGGGCTATGACACGCTGGACGCTCTCGCTTCACTGGCGTTTGGAATCATCGTTATCAACGTAATCACAGGAATGGGAATCAAGGAGCCGGGAGATATTGCAAAGAGTACCATCAAAGCCGGAATTTTCTCCATGATACTTATGACATTTATTTATGCGATTATAGCCATTGTAGGCGCGCAGAGCTACGGACTCTATGCCGATCAGCTTTCCGATCCGTCATTTAACGGCGGAACCGCATTCGCAATTATCGCACGGCACTACCTTGGGAATGCGGGAATGATTATACTGGCGCTTACGGTTACTTTCTGCTGCATGAAGACGGCAATCGGACTTGCCACATCCTGCGCGGACACTTTTTCGGAGATTTTCCCAAATTCCATGTCCTATCGCAACTGGGCGATTTTCTTCACGGCGTTCTCGCTGTTGGTGTCAAACATCGGACTTTCAAAGATTATTTCTTTCTCGGCTCCGGTGCTGTACTTCCTGTATCCGCTTGCCATCGTATTGATTCTGCTTTCGATTTTCGGGAAATGCTTTGGAAATGCACGGGCGGTTTACGTTTGCGGAATCTCATTTACGATGATCGCGGCGGTGCTTGACCTTTGCAGGGTAAGCGGGCTTGCAAGCGTGCAGGGAATCGTGGAATGGGCGTCGGGCTGGCTGCCGTTCTATTCCTTGGGTCTTGGCTGGTTGGTGCCGGGAATTGCCGGAACAATCGTAGGACTTATCGCAGCAAAATTTACAAAGAAAAACGCATAGAGCGTATAAAGATCGTATAGGTCTAAATAAAAAAGTCAAGCCAAGTGAAATGAAACCAAGAAAAATAAAGTAAAGAGAAATATAAAAGCCTTTGGAAGCTGCGGTGATAGCGAAGTTCTCAAAGGCTTTTGTTATGACCCCATGCGCTTAGGCAAGGGTCGGGAGGGCTACATCTTGCGCAAAATTCTGTATGCCGTAAAGCACTAGCACTTCTGTAATTTCATTTTCTTCTATATAATCCCGTATGTCGCCCCGGAAGAATCGAGGGTCGATGACGTAAACCTCCTCAAAATCCTCGCAGGCAAACTGTGAAAAGGTGTTGCCGTAGGAGTCCTTTATGATAAGCAGCTTTCCGCTTCCCGAATCGCCGCTTCCCTCAATCACAGTTTCCCCCTGATTTGAATTGAGAAATACGGCATATTGGTCGCTGCCGTCGAGATACTTTTTTTCGTAAATGCTCTCCGTTTCGTACTCGCCGTCGTTATAGGAAACCTTGCGATTTTCGTGTATGTACCAAGCCGTTATGCTTTCTGCCGGAATCGTCGGCAGTGGAACCTTGTTCCATGTGGTTCCTCGGAAATTGCCAGCGAGTTCTTCTTTTGTCCAGCAACTTTCCGGCGCACTCTTGCGTCCGAGCTGATTCATCCACTCGCAATAGGCATAGTATGCGCCAAGGCTCGTCCAGTGATGATCCGTGCGATAGTAGATGCTTTCTTCCGTGTGGGAGTCAAGAACTTTTTTTACATCTATTGTACGAAGCCCTGCGTCATCCAAAACTTTCAGCATTTTTTCATAGCTCGCGCAAGGAGCAAAGGCGGGCAGCTTATCCGTCAAAACCTGCGAAGCCACGGGAACAGCCATAGTCCATACGTCAATTCCACGTTTTTCAAGATCGGTTTTGAGCGATGCTACCGCCGCCGCGTTCAGTTTCAACAGCTTAGAATTGTAGCTTGTGAACTTGTCCATGAGGTAACTATCCTTTGCGATGTAAACGCCGCCGGATTCACGTTTTCCTACAGCCATTTCCGCAAAGGTTTTCATCGTTATGAAGTTATCCCGAAATGGAATCTGGTCGCTTAGATAATCTTCCAGTCCGGTCGCAAAATTTCCGGAGAAAAGTTCCTCTGCGTCAAAAGTCGGAAACTCCGCCAGCGTCCGTTTCTCGTGTTCCGAATAAACCCGGTCGGGGACTATAGGCCCCGCCAGCGTTGAAATCGCCAGCAGGAAGCCGGCAAATACTACTATCACTTTGTTTCTTGTCATAATCTTTATACCCCCCACACCCTAAAATCTGAAATACAGGAACGGATTGTAGGATCCGCTTATAAGGTACGCCATGGAAAGTAGCAGAAGGCAAAGCATTCCGCCGCAGTCTGCGAAAATCCCAAGGCAAAAGGCACGCTTTCCGGAGACTTCGACACGTTCTCCGACGGCATCGCTAAGCTCTGCCACCTGCATTTTCGCAAGCCTTTCGTTAAAACTTTTATATGCTTTGCTTCCGAGTTCCGTCGCCGCAAAAGCGCATAGGATAAGCATCGGCGCGTAGGTTAGCAGCAGGTACAGGCTCTCTGAATCGCATAGCTCGCCGCCCCCAAGCATGGCGAGTATCCAGTTTGTACCTGCGGAAATTTTCTCAAATCCAAATATCGGCCAGCTAAAGCTGATAAAAAACAGCGCATAGATGTGCTGCATCGCACCGCTGAGCTTTTTCAAGTGCCTCAGCAGAAAAAGCTTTTCGATAATGAGTAGCAGACCGAAATAAATACCCCAAAGAACAAAGTTAAAACTTGCCCCGTGCCAAAATCCGGTGAGAACCCAGACGATGGCTATATTGCGAAGCTGCTTGGCAAGCCCGCCACGGTTTCCGCCGAGCGGGATGTATACATAGTCCCGGAACCACGTCCCCATGGAAATATGCCAGCGCCTCCAAAAATCCGTTATGCTTTTCGCAGTGAACGGATAATTGAAATTTTCAAGAAAATGGAATCCGAACATCCGGCCAAGCCCGATTGCCATATCCGAATACCCCGAAAAGTCAAAGTAAATCTGAAATCCGTAGGCGATAGCCCCGAGCCACGCCGTAAGAACCGTCGGATCCCCCTGCGCCGAAGCCGCTTCCCACAGAAGCCCGATATTATTCGCAAGAAGAACCTTTTTCGCAAGCCCCGAAACGAATCTCTTGATTCCATATGCAAAATCATCCGGCGTAACACTGCGATTTTCAAGTTCCTCTGCCACCGTCTGATAGCGAACGATAGGCCCCGCGATGAGCTGCGGAAACAGGGTTACATAAGAGGCAAATTTCAGAAAATCCTTTTGGGCTGAAATCTCACCTCGGTAAACGTCTATGGTGTAGCTCATGGTCTGGAAGGTGTAAAAGGAAATCCCGATAGGCAGCGGCAAATTCGGCAGGGGAATGTCCGTTCCCAGAAGCGAGCTTGCGCAGCCGAGCAGAAAATCGCTATATTTGAACACTCCCAAAAGGCCGATATTGACTATGAGCGAGGTAAAAAGCGGCGGTTTCGGTGAAATCCCGCGACTCCTTGCCCTTTCTACCAAACGCCCGCAGGTATAGTCCAGCAATGTGGAAAATATCATCAGGCTCACATATATCGGCTCGCCCCATGCGTAAAAAATCAGGCTAAATATGAGAAGCACGAGATTTTTGCATCTTCGCGGCGAGATAAAATATGTCAGCAGACACAGGGGCAGAAATCCTTGCAGAAAAGTCAGACTCGAAAAGACCATCTTATAAAGCCTCGTCTTCCGTCATGTCAAAGAAATTGCTATTTCCGCTGTCTTTCGGAATCGTGATCTTGTTTTTTGCACTGCCGAAGATCTTTTTCCATGCCTTATCGACTTTCTTCGCCTCGGTCTTTGCATATTTTGCCTGTTTCTCGTCAGTGAGGCTGCCATCCGCCTGCTTTCCCTCGATGATGAGCGCAACATAGTTTCCGTTTATGTAGAGCCTTGCCTGAAGCACCCGCTGCAAATCCATGTTATACATCCTGTTATAGCTGAGAACCTGCTCGTAGCCTTCCTGAAGCTTCGCTGCGGCGGTCTTTGCATAACCTTTTTTTACCTTGAGAATTATCGTGCAGTCGGACTGGAGAGCGGAATTTGAACTTGACTCAGCCGCCCAGTTTACGACTTTTTTCATGTTAAGCCCGTAGTAATCCTGAAGATACTTTTTTGTAATTGCGGTGTCGCTGGTATAGCTCTTGCCGAGGGACTTTTTCAGCTTCTTTAGGATCTGCTTTGAAGTCAGCGTCACGGTCTTCTTGCTTGTGGATGTTGATGTAAGCAGCGTGGCGATTTCATCACCCGCATCCTCGGCTACCATCGCCCCGGTATAAGCCTGGTCTATGTTTGCTGTCTTGGTAGCTACCGCAGTCTGCGTCGTGCTGCCTGCAAATGCCGCGGAAGCTCCGCCCAGTGCAAGCGAGAGAGCCAAGGTGAGGCTCAGGGCTGTTCTTAAAATTTTGTTCTTCTTCATTTTCTGATACTCCTTCTGAATTTTCATAATATGTTTTTTCTGACGGCGGGAAGGCAGCCGGTCGTGCGCACCAAACCGCCTTTTCCTGCCCGTCTGTATATAGATACGAAGAAGCTGCCAGAAATGTCGGACAAAAAATAAAAAAATAAAATAAAAAATGCAGACATTTTGTATGCTGCATTTAATAAGTGTGCTATGCGCCGAGGATGGAAGCTTATGACACCACAAGACCATAGCTAGTCTTACTTTATGAGTTTTGCAAAGCCGAGGCAACTTTCTCAAATTCGGCTTTGCTTGCACCGTCGGCGTTCAGCAGAAGATAGTTTATATCTCCATCTTCCCAAGCCTGACTGAGGGTATCTTCCGAGCCGTCCCCGGTAGAAATATCCTCGACTTTTTTTGAGGCATAATATGTGTAGGCGTGATTCTCAAAGGAAAAGTCTACAATCGCCGTTTCGCCGAAAGCGACAGAATAGCTTATGTCCTCCGCCCCGGTCGGCGCATCTATTGAAAAACCAAGCTTTTCCGAAAACTCATCGGTGCTTGTTACATCTTCAAAGGGAGAGGGTGAGAATGTAAGGTCGTCCTCATAGGCTGAATTTTCGTCCGTCTGAGGATCTTGTGAATCTGTAGAAGACTCGTCTCTCTGCGTAGAATCCGAAGCATCCGGATTCTGAGCCGCCTCTGTACCCTGACCATCATCCGGAGTTTCGCCGAGCACCGGGGCTTCGCTTGCCGGCGGGGTTATCGCCGTATCGCCGCCGACGACAGAATCCTCGTCCCAAATTCCCGGCAGGAACGCTCCCGCCGCGATAAAAATAACCAGACAGGCGGCAAGGCTTGCATATTTTCGCCATGAAAGCCTCATAGACCTCTTAGGCTGTGCCGCTTTTGCCATCTGCGGCACTTCCCGCATTTCCGCCTGCTGAGCTATCTGAGACGAGGCTTGCGACATTTCTTGCAACTGCGTAGCAGATTGAGGAGCATCTTGCAGCTGAGCGGCGGGTTTCTGTGCATCGTGTTGCTGTGATGCTTCATCTGTTTGCGAGGACGCATTTGCCTTGGCAAGTTCAGCCTTTCGCAGAATATTTGCGTACATTCTTTCCTTTGCCCCCTCCGGCAGCCGGACTTCCTCGAAAGCTTCCCGTATTTTGTTTTCCTCAGGTTTGCCATTCATCTGTCATTTCCTCCTGAATCCTTAGCAAATGTTTTAGCTTGCCGCGGGCATCCCGCAGCTGATTTCGAACCGTTGAGGGCGGTCTTGCCAGTATCGAGGCAATTTCGTCGGTGGAATATCCCTCAAAATAATGCAGCCATACAACTTCCTTGTATTTATCCGGAAGCTCCATAACCTGCTCACGGATATCCCGAAACGTCGCATCTTTCTCCGCTTTTTCGTCCCGAATCTCAGGCGCAGAGTCGATGTCACTGACCTTTTGCCGCCACCAATGTTTGAGCTTGTCCTTGCATATATTCATCGCCGCTCTCGCAAGCCACGCCCGCTCATGCCTTTCGTTCTCAAACGCCGCGTCGCTTGTGATTGCCCGCACGAAAGCGTCCTCCGTGCAGTCCTCTGCGTCCTGCTGATTTTTCATAAAAGCGTAGCAAAGGCGGTAAATTGCCTGATAGTGCCGTAGGTAAAAGCCCTCGAAATCTTCACTCGCGCGCCGAAAAGATTTCTCCATGTCGTCCCTCCTGTAACTGTTATACGATTTTGCACTGCCTTTTGTCGGATGTTTTCCGAAAAAAATCGGCTACCGAGAAGGGAGCCGAAGATTTTGTGGGTTTACAACGCGCCGGAAGCGTTCAAAACGTTCTTGATCTTGTGCTGGACCATGGATTGAATTGCGTCTCTGCCGGCTCCGAGATATTTGCGCGGGTCAAAGTCCGCCGGGTTTTCGGCGATGTACTTGCGAACTTCCGCAGTCATTGCAAGACGCAAATCTGTATCGATATTGACCTTGCAGATGCCGTATTTCGTCGCCTCGCGGATCATTTCCTCCGGAACGCCCTGTGCCCCCGGAATGTTGCCGCCGTAAGCGTTGCACTTATCCACAAATTCCGTCAAAACAGAAGAAGCCCCGTGAAGCACCAGCGGAGTGTCCGGAATCAGCTTATGTATCGCCTTGAGCCTCTCAAAGTCAAGATAAGGCTCACCCTTGAATTTATATGCGCCGTGGCTGGTGCCGATGGCGATTGCAAGTGAATCAACGCCTGTCTTTTCAACAAATTCAGCAGCCTCGTCCGGATCGGTGAATGTAGCGCTACGGGCATCAACCTTTACATTGTCCTCAACACCCGCAAGCTTTCCGAGCTCCGCTTCAACCACTACGCCGCGCGCGTGAGCATATTCCACCACTTCCCTCGTTATGCGGATATTTTCCTCAAAAGGATGCTTTGAACCGTCGATCATAACAGAGGTAAATCCGTCGTCTACACACTTTTTGCAGATATCGAAGTCCTCGCCGTGGTCAAGGTGCAGGGCAATATCAAGCCCCGTGTCGATAATCGCCGCCTCCACCAGCTTTGTCAGGTAAGCCGGCTTTGCGTATTTGCGCGCTCCTGCGGAAACCTGCAAAATCAGCGGAGATTGCTCGAGCTTTGCCGCTTCCACGATTCCCTGTATAATTTCCATATTATTTACATTAAAAGCGCCTATTGCATAGTCTGCCTGCAATGCTTTGGCGAACATTTCTTTTGTTGTGACTAATGCCATGTTAACTCTCCTTTTCGTGTAATCAAACTAAGAACATTATACATCATCGGAGCGTGAAAAAGAAGATGGCAAATTTGATTTTATAAAATTATTCGTTTAACATTATTCGGGATTCGGGCGATTATTCCCCTTGGGACGCGCCCAAGCTCGACATAATCGGAGCCAGCATATTCATGATGCCGGAAAGGTCGGGCAGTGCGGAAGCGTTTATCAGGGATTCCGGCTCCGCAGCCTTTTGGGAATTTGACAGATTCGGAATCTTCGACGAACTTGGCGGGGTTGGGGGATTAAGGGCCATTTGCCCCAGACCGTCAACCTTTCCCATGATACCTACCATGCGATGAAAGTCTTTCGCCAAAGCGGCAGGGTGAGGCGGACGGACAGGGGGACGCACAGGTGGGCGAGTAGCGGGATAAAGGGATGAAGCTCCGGTTCCCAAGTCAGGAGCGCCGAAAGCAGCCGCCCCGCCTCCCGATGCGCCGCCCACTGCGGCAAAACCCAGTAGCAGCAAAAGAACTACGCCTACGGAATTTTGATTATTCATATGTAACCTCCAAAGAGCGAAAAGTCGCGGAATTTCCTACAAATATAATATGAAAGGACGGGCAATTTCGTGCGCCGCCCCGCATAGATTATTACATAAGTCCTTAGCGACATCGTCAGAAACATCAGAAACAGAGGAAAGGAGAGAATAACATAAATGGATATAAACGAAAAAATGGCTGCGGAAATCGCGTCCCAGCTGGGGCTTGGAAACAACGGGGGCGTTAATAAGCAGGTTCTTAAGGGGCTGGAGAGAAAATCCGACGAAGAACTGGCAAGGGATATTTTGCAAATAAAAGAGCAGCTTGCCGCTGCCAACATCAGCCCCGCAAGGCAAAAAGCCATGCTAAAGAGCCTTGTTCCTATGATGAACGCTTCACAGAGAGAGCGACTGGAAAAAATAATGCAGCTGATTTCCAGTTAGCACGAAAGCAGAACAAAAGTCGGCAGTGGCATATAATGCAAGACAAAGTAAGACAAGAGCAGACAGAAAGCTGCGGGCATACAAAAGGACTCGCCCATTAACGGCAATTTCCGTCAAAGAGCGAGTCCTGCTTGTCAATTTCAGATTGTTCGTTATTCGCCTACGCTTAGCTCCAGTTGATTTTGCGGGCTACCTGCGCCTTTGTGGAACCCTTTTCAAAGGTGAAGGTTCCCGCACTGACCTTTTCGTGGTCGAGTCCCTGCTCGTCGCAGAGGGTCTGATACTCCGCATAGTCGGCGAAAAGTCCATTGTCAACCAAGCACTGAACCGCGGCGGAGGCGGTAACGCCGGTAACATCTACTTCCACGTCTCCTGAAAGAACGCCGTCCACCCAAAGCTCGCCGGTAGCTGCGGAATCCGAAGTATTTCCATTTTGGTCTGCGTTGTTCTGATCCCTCGAATTATCGGTATTGTCCGAAGCATTTGCATCAGTGCTGTCCGCAGGCTCGGTGGTGCTTGTGCCATCATTCATGCTGTCTATAAGCTGTTTCGGATAGTCGAGAATCACGTTCATTCGCCATGTGATAATCAAAGCCGCAACTATCAGAATCAGAGCCGCGATGATGATATCGTTTTTGTCATATATAAAATCTTTAAACTTTTTCATTTTATCCTCCGTGAGCGTTCCTAAGAACCTAGGAACTGATAATATATTTTATCACATTTGGACTTTCTTCTCAAGGTATTTTGTTGTATAATAATTCTATGTTTAAAATCACGATTACGGAAAATGAGGCGGGGCAGAGGCTCGACCGATTTTTGAAAAAATATTTTAACAACGCGACCTTGGGTGCAATATACAAGATTATCCGCAAGGACGTCAAGCTAAACGGAAAGCGAGCCGGGGAAAACACAATGCTTTCGGTGGGGGACGAACTTGCAATCTATGTCAGCGACGAAACTGCGACGAATCTGCGCAAGGAAAAAACGCGACAAAAGGTAAAAAGACAATTTAAAGTCGCATACGAGGACGCGGATATTTTGGTTGTGGAAAAACCTTTTGGGCTGCTTACCCACGGGGATCGCACCGAGAAGAAAAATCACCTTGCAAATCAGGTAATCGACTATCTGATAGAAAAGGGAGACTATAATCCGAGGACAGAAAAGACCTTTGTGCCGGCTCCCGCAAACCGCTTGGACAGAAACACCACGGGGCTTGTGGTTTTCGGCAAGAACGCCGCGGCGCTGCAGAATCTCAACAAATTGATCAGAGAAAAGGACAAAATCCAAAAGCTTTACCTGACAATCGTGGCAGGGAAACTCCCAAAACCTGTTCGCCTCAGAGCAAAGATGACAAAGAACGAGGAGAAAAACCTCGTCAGCGTGCTTTCCGAGGAGGCGCAGGGTAAACTCATGGAGACGATAGTAAGACCCCTTGAAACCGCGAATTTTAAGGGTAGAGATTACACCTTGGTTGAGGTTGAGATTTTAACCGGCAGGACGCACCAGATTCGTGCGCACCTTGCCAAGGCGGGCTATCCCATAATCGGCGATGTGAAATACGGCGATAAAAAAATTAACGCCCTTATAGAAAAGGAATTTGGGCTTACCACCCAGCTGCTTCACGCATACAAGCTGATTTTTGAGGACACCGCCGAAGCCCCAAAGGTGATAGAGTCCCGGCTTCCTGCGGATTTTGAAGGAATAAAACAGACTATTTTTGGAAATACTACGAGGTGAAAAGATGCTGAAAAAGATACTTGACTGGGTTAAGGATATATTGATTGCCGTTGTGATTGCGGCGGTGATTCTTGTTTTCTTGAAACCGATTATAATACAACAAAATTCCATGCAGCCCAACTTTCAGCCGGGAGACTATGTCCTGACAAGCCGCCAAGCCTACAAGCTTTTCGGGGAGCCGGAGAGAGGAGACGTTATCGTTTTTAAGTCGGAGCTTTTGGACGACGAGGGCAATGTAAAGAACCTTATCAAGCGGATCATCGCGCTGCCGGGGGATACCATTGCAATCAAAGACGGATATACCTATGTAAACGGTGAAAAAATCGACGAACCTTATGTGGCAGAACAGGGGATTTCGGGAGAAATGGACGAAATCACGGTTCCCGACGGTGAACTTTTTGTCATGGGAGATAACCGTGGGGTCAGCGAGGACAGCCGATCTCCGCGGGTCGGAACGGTTTCCGAAGATACTGTTGTGGGAAAGGTCGTTATCAGACTTTACCCATTCAAGAACATAAAGACATTTTAGCAAGATAAAATAACGAGAAAACGGAGGCTGTGCCTTGGGCAAAAGGATTCTAAAAGCAGGCTCGGTGCTTGGGGGAATCGCCCTTGCCGCCGCATTCTATATCAATTTCGAAATTTTTGAAATCGAGAGTATTTTTATGTATCCCACGTTGGAGCCGGGGCAGCGGCTTCTTGTGCAAAAGACGGCGGGGGACAGTGCTACTGAGGGTGACTTGGTGCTGTTTGAGGCTCCGTTTTACGATTTTGACACACAGGACGGAATGCTTGCAGTGCGGAGAATTTCGGGCATTTCCGGTGAAAATGTAACGCTAAAATGCGACGCCCCTGCGGTTTACGGCGATGTCTTGACCGTTGACAGGAGCAAAATCCGGGGGAAAGTGATAGAACTTAAAGAATTGACAAAATTGACAGGATAAAGAGGGGATGAAAGCCGCTGCGCGAAAGCCGTCCGGCGGCAGATTGGAGATTTTTATGGCAAAGAAAGAACGAAAGTTAGTGGCAAACAACAAAAAAGCCTACCACGACTTTTTCATAGAAGAAACTTACGAAGCGGGAATCGTCCTTACCGGCACCGAGATAAAATCTGTCCGGCAGGGCAAGGTGAGTATCAAAGAAAGCTATGCGAGGATCAGGGGCGGGGAGATGATAATTTACGGCATGAACATCAGCCCCTACGAACAGGGAAATCGCTTTAACGTTGACCCGCTGAGGGAAAGAAAACTTTTGCTACATAAGCAGGAAATCCGAAAACTGATCGGGCAGACCACACTGAAAGGCTTTGCCATCGTGCCGCTTAAAATGTATATAAATGAAGAGGGGCTTGCCAAGGTTGAAATCGGACTTGCGCGAGGAAAGAAAAATTACGACAAACGCGAGGATATAGCAAAACGGGATGCGAAACGTGACATGGAACGCCGCATAAAAACCCGCTGACATCGCAAGTGTAACCTTTTTGCGCTCCACTTTGAGTTATTTATGAGAGGGGGCGCGAGGGCGAGGATAGGAGATTATACAATAAATGGGGATGTAAAGGTTTCGACGGGGGTGTAGAAGCCGGATAAGCGAGCGGTAGTTGGCTCAGACTACCTAAAAAAGGGCCCGTTAAATATAAACGCTAAAAATAACAACAATTTCGCATTAGCAGCATAGTTCTGCAGCGCCTAAGGCGCAACGCGCGTCGGACACAGTTTACCCGTAGGCTGTGAACCCGGCGTCGACTATACGGGAAAACCTGCGGAGAGTTCTCGGTATTCGCAGGGACTAACGAGATAGCAAAGACAGCAGCCTGTTAATGGGCGGCCGCCCGCGCGAAACAACAAATCATTAACTGCGCTCGGAGAAAATCCTGTGGAAATGCTTTCGGACGCGAGTTCGACTCTCGCCATCTCCACCAATTTAATCACAGGTCGAACCCCGGAGCAGTTCGACGAGAGAAGCGCCATCTCCACCACAACTCGGGGGCTGTCGCACAGTCGATTAAATCAATCGACCGGAGCGGCAGCTCTTTTGTTTTGAAAATGAACTTAGGCATCCCTTGGGATTAGGCTTTCAAAACCATGGCTGACCATGGCTGACAGATTTAACTTGTGATTGCTATAAAAATAGCGTATACTATATGTATTAGCATATATAAGAATGTTCCTCGGAGAAAGGGTAACAAAATGTGTAAAGAAATGAGCGATACAGGAAAGAAAAAGAAAATTTCCATCGGGGTGGAGGATTTCAAAGAACTCATTGATAAAGACGG
>CAVKSD010000018.1:0-22892 GCA_963658905.1 Bacteroidaceae bacterium | reverse complement strand
GACAGACTTATTCTGTCTGTCTGTCTGTCTGTCTGTCTGTCTGTCTGTCTGTCTGTCTGTCTGATTATGGGCGTACAGCTTCATTTTGTCAAGTCCTTTTTGTGAAAAAACGCTTCTTTTTTTAAAAAACGGCGGAAATCCCGCGCTGTTTTTCAACACATAATTATACAGGATAAACGCCTCTTTTTCAAGAACTTTTTTCGCGCAATCTTAGCACAATTTTAGCGGGCAATTTCAGCCTTCTACCCTGCAAGGGAGGCTACGCCGTAGGTGGCGACGGTTACGATTATCGCCGCGATTGCAACCCCTGCCGCTATGGCAGGAAAGGCTCTTTTCAGCTGCATATCCAGCATCGCCGCTATCAGCGCTCCGGTCCATGCTCCGGTTCCCGGCAGGGGAATCGCCACAAAGAGCATCAGTCCCCAAAATTCATATTTGAGAACCTTGTCCTTCTTGCGGTCTGCCTTTTCTTCCATGCGCTTTACCAGCTGCGCCAGTCTTTCGCTTTTGGTCTGCATCCACTTGAAAATCCGCCGTATAAATACGATGATGAACGGAATTGGAATGAGATTTCCGATTATCGCCGTCGCCACCACCAGCCTGAGGTCAAGCCCTGCGATAACTCCCGCCGGAATCGCCGCCCGAAGCTCCAGCACCGGAGTCATGGCGATGAGCAGTGTCATAAGCAGGCTTCCGATATTTGCTCCGCTAAAGAAAGTCATATATCATGCACCTCGTTTCTCACCGCCGCCTGAGCCGCCGCCAGCTTCGCCGCCGGCACCCTGCTAGGCAGGCATGAAATATAGTTCATGCCGATTTGGTGACAAAAATCAATGCTCCTGCCGTCAGATGCCTGTTCTCCGCAGATTGCAAGTTTCAGCCTCGGCTTTGCGTGTTTTCCGGCTGTGGCTGCGAACTTCATGAGCCGCCCCACCCCGTCTATATCCAATGTTTTGAAAGGATTTTCCTTTAGAATCCCTTTTTCCACATAATTTCCGATTACCTCTGATGCGGCGTCCTTTCTGGAAATGCCGAATACCATCTGGGTTAGGTCGTTGGTGCCAAAGGAGAAGAAATCGCATTCTGCGGCGATTTTGTCCGCGATAAGGGCTGCTCTTGGAGTTTCTATCATCACCCCCAGCAAAACACTCGGCTTTTTATCCGAATCCCCTGTGCAGGACTTTATCGCCTCCGTCACGGTGTTTTTGACCTTCTTAAACTCCTCCAGCGTGCTTATCATAGGCACGAGAAGCTCTATTTCAATTTCTCGCTCGGTTTCCTGTCCGACCCTTTGGGCGGCTTCCACAATGGCTTCGGTCTGCATCTTTGTGATTTCCGGCATGGTGACAGGAATGTCCAAAAGCCTTATGGTAACCGGCAGTTCCCCCATCACACGATAAAGCTTTTCAAAGCCGCTTCTTTGCTCTGCCTTGAGGCTGTGAAGCAACTCCCGCCTCTTTTCCGAATCCTCCGTCGAAAAGATTTCCTGAAGCCGAGGCATTTTGCCGCTGTTTAAAAACATATTCTCGGTTCTGCAAAGTCCGATGCCCTCGGCTCCCAGCGATACCGCTTCCGCAGCGTCAGTTTCGCTGTCGGCGTTTACCCTTATCTTTAGCTCCCGAATCTCGTCTACCCACTCCATAAGAGCTTTGTAGCTTGCTTCGAGTTCGTTTTCGGTTGCGGCTTCGGCTTTTTCGCTCTGCTTTGCCTCTCTTATCTGAGAAACAAGTTTCTGCATATCTTCGACGTTCTGCCTGAGAATAGCTGTTTTCCGGTCGATCAGCCCCTCGGAAACCATGTCTGTCGCAATTTTCAGGGCTGCGGCAGGGGTTCTGTCCGCCGTATACGCCTGTATTATGTTCAGTTTGTTGTTTTCTATGGTAAATTCCACAGCTCGGACATCTTTATAGTGATGCTCCAGAATTTCTGCAATTTTTGCAAGGCTATCGTATACTTTCGGAAAATCCTCCGAAAGTTTCGCTATATCTTTTACCCTTTCACCCCTTTGTGCGGCTCTGCCTTGGGTTTTGGTGGTGAAGCTTCCCGTCAGCTTCTTTTCTCCCGTCCGGCAGTCGCGTGTTGCGGCAATGCCTACGGCGGACCGGTTACCCATGTTGCCAAAGGCCATGGCCTGCACGCTCACCGCCACACCACGGGCTTCTTCCGGGCTTATATCGTGCTTTTTTATATATTCCCCGGCTTCTTCGCTACTCCATGAGAGGAAAGCGTTTTTTACGGCACAAAGGAGCTGCTGCCTCGCGTCCTGAGGTGCAGTTTTTTCTTCTCCGCAGCTTACAATGTCCCCGTACATTTTTATAAATCTGCCGTAGGTGTCCTCGGCAAACTCCCTGTTTTCCGTCAAGCGACAAAGTGAGGAAAAAGTCTCGTCGTTCATCCCGACATTAAGAATCGTCTCCGCAAGCCCCGGCACAGGAACAGCAGCTCCTGTGCGCACCGAAACCAGCAGAGGATTTTCTCCGCCGCCAAAGGTTTTTCCGGTTACCGTTTCCAATTCCGCTATTTTTTCGAATATTTCATTTTCCAGTTCTTCGCTGAGTTTGCGACCGTTTTCGTAAAACGCCTCGCAAGCCTCCGTTGTGACGGTAAATCCGAAAGGCACCGGAAGCCCTATCTGCATAAGTTCCGCAAGACTCGCCCCTTTAGTGCCAAGAAGGCTCCGCATTTCTTTGGAACCCTCATTGAATGAATATACAAATTTCTTCATATTTCTCCGTTTCTTCGATTAGAAAGCAAGCCTTTCCTCGATATAGGCACGCACCTTGCTTACAGGGATTCTTACCTGCTCCATGGTGTCACGGTCACGAACGGTAACGCAGCCGTCGGTTTCGGTATCGAAATCCACGCAGATGCAGAACGGCGTTCCTATCTCGTCTTCTCGTCTGTATCTCTTGCCGATGGAGCCTGCGGCGTCGTAGTCCACCATGAAGTACTTTGAAAGTTCTTCGTGAATCGGCTCCGCAACAGGTGCAAGCTTCTTCGCAAGCGGCAGTATCGCAGCCTTGTACGGCGCCAGTGCCGGATGAAATTTCATCACAACGCGCACATCTTCCTTGCCGTTTGCGTCGGTGAGGACTTCCTCCGTATATGCGTTGCAAAGGAACGCAAGGACGCTTCTTTCAACTCCCAGAGACGGCTCGATTACATACGGAATGTAGTGTTCGTTCCTTTCCTGATCGAAATATGTCATATCCTGTCCCGATGTGTTCTGGTGCTGGGTCAGGTCGTAGTCTGTACGGTCTGCAACGCCCCAAAGCTCGCCCCAGCCGAACGGGAACTTAAACTCAAAGTCCGTGGTTGCCTTGGAATAGAAGCAAAGTTCCTCCGGGCTGTGGTCCCGAAGTCTCAGGTTTTCGTCTTGGATTCCAAGGGAAAGCAGCCAGTTGTGGCAGAAGCTTCTCCAGTAGTTGAACCATTCCAGATCCGTTCCCGGCTCGCAGAAAAATTCCAGTTCCATCTGTTCAAACTCACGCACACGGAAAATGAAGTTGCCCGGCGTGATCTCGTTACGGAAAGATTTGCCTATCTGTCCGATGCCGAAAGGAACTTTTTTGCGGGAGGTTCTCTGCACGTTCTTGAAGTTTACGAAGATGCCCTGAGCCGTTTCCGGTCTGAGATAAAGCTCCGACTTTGAATCCTCGGTTACGCCCTGGAAGGTCTTGAACATCAGGTTGAACTGGCGGATTCCCGTAAAATCGGTTTTGCCGCAGTCAGGACACGGAATATTATGTTCCGCGATGTAATTTTCAAGCTGTTCGTTGCTCCAGCCGTCAACAACGATTTCAGGCATATCGTTCGCTTTGTGGAAATCCTCGATGAGCTTGTCGGCTCTGAATCTGGATTTGCAGGATTTGCAGTCCACAAGGGGATCCGAGAATCCTCCCACGTGCCCGGACGCCACCCAAGTCTGGGGATTCATCAGTATAGCGGCGTCAAGTCCCACATTGTACTTTGACTCCTGCACGAATTTTCTCCACCATGCTTTTTTGATATTGTTCTTCAGCTCCGCGCCTAAAGGGCCATAATCCCATGTATTTGCAAGGCCTCCGTATATCTCGGAACCCGGATATACGAATCCTCTGTTCTTGCACAGCGCTACCACCTTATCCATTGTTGCTTCTCTTTTTACATCGCTCATTGTAAAATCCTACCTATCTTTCTTTTTGCTTTTGTCTTATTATTCTTGTATGCTTGCCGCGTCTTTGGCTTCTTCGCAAGCCTTTTCTTCTTCGGAAAGGGTTGCTCCCTCGAAATCTTCTTCAGAATCTGTCAAGTCTTCGTCTTCAAGGTCATCCTCAGCGCCGCCTGCAAAAGCGTCTTTTTTCGCCTTGAACTCGTAATATTTGTCCTGAGCCGCTTCCTTAACCGAGTTGTACACGCCTGTGCTTTTTTCAACAACCTCGTCGATTACGACGGAACCTTTTTCCTTTACATCACCGGCAAAATCTCCGGCTCTCTTGGTTACGTCGATTACCTTTCCGTCGGTTGTGGTAAGTTCTACGGTGCATTTGAAGCCTACCGTTGCGATTGCCGCCGCAATTACGCCCCACGGAGCCACTAGCGCCCCTACGACGCCTACGTTTACAGGAATGTTAACGATCGCCTCGTCACCTTTCTTAACCGAAATCTTGGAAATATTACCTTTCTTGACCATTTCCTTGATTTTGTCCATGGTTTCCGCAGCAAATTCGCTTGTCTTTCCGCCTTTGTTGATGTCCACCGTGTCTTCGATGGCGATGATTGCGTCTACAACGCTTCCCTCAGCGGCTTCCAGTGCTTCTTTTGCTTCTTTGTATGATACGCCTGTTCTGTCTTTGACCAATTCGATTTTTTCCAGTGTGATTTCCATAAAAATACCTCCTAAATCAACATTTTCACAGTTTCTGCGAAAAAATGCTCTCACTCTTTAACTTTTCTATATCAAAATGATAAGCCAAATAGCTTTTCATTATGACGTTCAATTCCTTGAAAACCCCATCTTCCAAGGCAATTTTGCCAAAGGCGTCAAAGGGCTCTTTTTGAAAATACTTTAATATATCTACTATACCAAAATTTACGTCATAAATCAATGCCTCATTCGTGGTTGTTTGGCGAAAACTTCTTGCGCAGTCTTCACAAATCACGCCTCCCTCCCGAACGCTGAAATGCTTTCCGACGGTCTGTTTTCCGCAGCAGACGCATTTTCCAAGCTCCGGCATCGCGCCAAGAACCTCCAGCGACTTGACAATGTATGCCATAACCAGAGTTTCGTGTTTTTTGCTTCTACGTTCCAGCGCCTCCAGAAACTCCCGCAAAAGTCTGAACAGTGCAGGCTGCGGCAATTCTTCTGTAAGGAGTTTTTCCGTAAGTTCCAAGACATAGGAAGCCGCCATATATTTGTCAATGTCTTCGCCTATGGCATAATAGCTTTTTATCACCTGCCCGTTGTTCAGATTGTAGCTGTCTCTGCCCTTAAAAAGCTCGTACCTGCCGTAGGTGAAGGGTCTTATTGCAAGGGCGGATTTGCTCTTGCCTCCCTCGGTGACACCGGTTCCCACGCTGATTTTTCCGAATTTTCCGGAAAAGAGCAGGATCATCCGCCTGCCCCCCGCAGCTTTCGTCTGTCTGAGGACAATTCCCTCGGTGTCGGTTATCATCTGTCAGAACCGTCCTTGTATCCGAAGTTTGAAAGGGCAATGTCCGAATCCCGCCAGTTTTCTTTTACCTTGACCCAAAGCTCCAAAAATACTTTTGTGCCAAGCAGGGCTTCGATTTCAAGCCGTGCGCTTTTGCCGATTCCCTTTAATTTTTTCCCTTCTTTGCCGATAATTATGCCCTTGTGGGATTTTCTTTCGCAATAAATCACCGCTCCGATTCGGGTAATATTTTTTTCTTCTTTATAGCTTTCGATTTCCACCGCGACTCCGTGTGGCACTTCCTCCTGAAGGTAGAGCAAAATTTTCTCACGGATAATTTCGCTTACTATGAAACGTTCCGGGTGGTCGGTGATCATGTCCTCAGGAAAATACATCGGTCCCTCGCCGAGAAAATCCTCGATTCTCCCCAGAAGTCTGTCGATATGTTTTCCTTCCAGCGCCGAAATTCCGAGAACATCCTCAAAAACTCCCATTTTGCTGTATTCTTCGTAGGTTTTGCGAAAATCCTCCGGCTCCATTTTGTCAATTTTGTTTATAACCAAAATTTTCGGAGTCTTGACCTCCTTTAGCATTTCCAGAATATATTTGTCTCCGGGGCCGTTTTCAAGGGGCTCGTCTACGAGAAAAAGTATCACTTCCACTTCTTTGAAGGTATTTATGGCAGATTCCGTCATAAATTCCCCCAATTTGCTGTGGGGCTTGTGTATTCCCGGCGTGTCTATGAAAATCATTTGTACTCCCCGTTGGTAGTCCCCTTCCGGAATTTTCGTGTAAATCCCGCGAATCGTGTTTCTTGTGGTCTGGGGCTTGTCCGTGGTGATGGCGATTTTTTCTCCAAGCACTGCGTTGAGAAGCGTTGATTTTCCTACGTTCGGTCTTCCTATTATTCCAATAAATCCTGTTTTCATCAAAGTTTGAATCCCTCCGGTAAAATTTCGTCCATGGTGTAAACTCTCAGGCTTTCTTCGTCGTTTCCCGTGATAATCTTGAAGTCGTCGTCGCAAAATTCACGCATAAACTGCCGGCAAATGCCGCAGGGCCAAGCCTCGCCCTCCTGACACACGATGGCGATTGCCTCAAATTCGCTTTCTCCCTCTGAAATTGCCTTGACAAAGGCGGTTCTTTCGGCACAGATAGTCGCTCCGAATGAGGAATTTTCAACGTTACAACCGGTGTAAACCTCTCCCTCTTTTGTAAGGAGCGCCGCCCCTACTTTGAACTTTGAAAAAGGAGCGTAAGCCCTCGGAAGCATTTCCTGGGCTTTTTTATACAAATCCCTATACATCATATCTTATCCCTCCCTGCGCGATAATCCTATATGCTGCATTATTTCTTCTTCCCTTGCGCGCATCTCCTGTTTTTCGGCTTCGTCCATATGGTCGTAGCCCAGCAGATGCAGCACGCTGTGGGTAAATAGATAAACCAGTTCTCTTTCAAAGGAATGTCCGTATTCTTCTGCCTGTTCCCGTGCCTTTTCTTCGCAAATCACCACATCGCCGAGGCAGATTTCGCATGCTTCCGGCGCTTCCTCGCCGATGTCCTCAAACTGAGGAAAGGAAAGGACGTCTGTAGGCCTGTCCACTCCTCGATATTCTCTGTTCAGTTCGTGGATTTCGCCTGGACTCACAAAGGTCACGCTGAGCTGGCATCTTTCTTTGTCGAGTGCCTGCAAGTTTTCGGATTCTATGGCATACTCTGCCGCTTCCTGCATTTTTGCCAGAAGTTCTTCCGATACCGTATATCCCTCTTCAAAATATATTTCCATTATTCCTGTATTTCCTCCGGATATTTCTTATAATATTGGTCGTAGGCGTTGATTATTTTCTTTACCAGCTCATGGCGCACCACGTCTGTATCTTTCAGGTGGCAAATGTCTATGTCCCGAATGTTTTTCAGCACCCTCAGCGCCTCCACAAGTCCGGATTTTTTGCCCCGCGGCAGGTCGATCTGTGTGATATCCCCGGTGACTACCACCTTTGAGCCAAAGCCCATTCGCGTAAGAAACATCTTCATCTGCTCTCTTGTGGTATTTTGCGCCTCGTCGAGGATTATGAATGAGTTATCCAGCGTTCTGCCTCTCATGTATGCCAGAGGAACCACCTCGATGACCTCTTTTTCTTTGAGCCTCAGTGCCGCGTCCCTGCCGAGAACATCATACAGCGCGTCGTAAAGTGGTCTTAGATATGGATCCACCTTGTCCTGGAGATCCCCCGGCAGAAAGCCCAGTCTTTCTCCCGCTTCCACCGCAGGTCTTGCCAGAATTATTTTCTGCACTTCCTTATTTTTGTATGCGTTTATTGCCATCGCCACCGCTATATAGGTCTTGCCCGTTCCCGCAGGCCCCACTCCGAAGACGATGTCTTTTTTGCGGATGCTCTCCACATAGTTTTTCTGTCCGAGAGTCTTGGGTTTCAGGGGTTTTCCCTTATGGGTAAAGCAGATAACATCCTTATCCACCCGGCTTTCTTTGTAGGAAATTCCCTCTCCTGCCAGTGAAATAATATATTGGACTTTTTGCTTATCCAGCACTTCTCCTGCGGAAATCACGTTCATAAATTCCTCTAAGATTTTGGCGGCGCGGCTGATGGCTTCTTCGTTTTCGCCTCTGATTGTAAGCCCGTCGTCTCTTTGAAAAATATCCGCCCCTGTGGCTTCTGTGATGTAGTCCAGGTTTACGTCCAAATTTCCGAAAAGTTCCCGTCTGTCAACTGTCTCTGTGATTTGAATTTTTTTGTCCAACTGTTATCTCCTGTTCTTCGGTTATTTCACGGCGGACTTCCAAGGTCACGCCTATTTCTATTATATTTTCTTTTGCGGTAAAATTCAAACTTTTATTTAAAATTTCTGCGTTTTCCGGAAGATTTTCTTTCGCCCAGAGCCGAATCTGCTGTTCCGTCTTGGCTTTTATCTGCTCTTGCGTCCGTTCCTGCCTGTTTGCTATCAGAATTTTCTCCGGACTTTTGCCTGCTTCTCCTTTGACTGACTCTCCTTCGCCTGCTTCTCCGGCTCCGTCCTTCTTATCCGCTTCCGCTGCCGGATTTTTATAGCGTTCCTGGGCAAAATTCAGGCGGTAAGGCACCCTCGCCCACACTTCCCCTTTGGCTCTTACATAGTAGCTGTCCTTGGCGTCCTCCTCAAAAGTCGTAGGCTCGATGGGGATTTCCCCGGAAATCAAAATCTGTCCTTTTTTTACGAAATCTCCCGCTTCTGCCTCAGCCTTGCCCCAAAGAGGCTGCACGCTTTCTATATACCCGCTTTCTGCCGCCACCAAATTGGTGTATTTTGAGGCGTTTTTTGTTTCTCCGGTTTCCGCTGTCTCGCTTTCCTCCGGCAAGCTGTCCGTCTCCGCTATATCGAGATACACCACCGTCCCGTCGTAAACCAGCTTTACCCATGTCACCTGTGGAAATGTGTCGAAAATGTCTGCCCTTGCTTTCTCCCATTTTATCGAGGGTCGGTAAGCTCCCACATAAATTCCTGCCTCGCTGAGGCACTGCCTGAGGCTCTGCTCTGGAATCGCCTTGTAGCCATCTACTATAATTTCAGCCACAAACAGTGAGCGCGCCAAAATGATTGCCGCCGACATTACAATTCCTATGATTAGAATGGGATTTCGCCCTGCCTCTTTTATCTTTGCCTTGGAGCCTGCCTGCCTGATTATGGTTATCCGATAAGCCGATTTTGCAAGTTTTTTTATTTTTTTGTAATCCGTGTATGAGAGCCAGGCGGTAATCTCAGTATCCGAAATTATTCTGACATTTTTTAGAAGCATTCCCTTTCGGAACGCTGCCCCAAGCAGCTTGTCCCCCCGAAAGCCCTCTATGGATATCTGCACCCGATGCCTATAGAAATTCAATGTTTTGTATTCTTCCCTCAATCACAAGCCTCCCTTCGCCGATTTCACGTATTGCAAAATTGCTGCCGCTTACGGTCACATAGTGCTTTGCGTTTCTTGCCGTTACGCTCGCCTCGCTTATCATCATGATTTCTTCCACGCTTTCAACGGTTATATATTTTTCCGTCGCCGTTACCCTCGGCAGGCGAAAATCTAAATCGTACTCCATTTCTGCAAGCAGCTTCACCTTTTCAATCGCCCACTTTCCGCCCTTTCTTTATTTTTCAGTTTATGCGCAGCCTTTTGATTTATTGCATTTTTTTACGAAAAATCCTTGCGAAAGGCGTTCAAAAAGTGTATAATACTTTCGTTATAGGCGGACGACCGCTTTCGGCTTAATTATTTCATATAAGTCAGGAGGTGAATTGGAATATGGCACAAGTTATCGTAAGAGAAAACGAAAGTTTGGAATCTGCTCTTAAGAGATTCAAGAGATCTTGCGCAAGAGACGGCGTTATGAGCGAACTCAGAAAAAGAGAGCATTACGAAAAACCAAGCGTAAAGAGAAAGAAAAAATCTGAAGCCGCTAGAAAAAAGGCTAAGAAATACTAAGATATATAAGGTCATTTCTTGCCTAGGCACACACTTGCCGGGATTGCTGAGATTGACGGTTTCGGCGCTCCCCAACAGCTTAGTCAAGGCTTCACGAATAGAGGTGAATTTAAATGGCAATTAAAGAAAAACTGATGGCAGACTTCAAAGAGGCTATGAAAGCCCACGATGAGGTTGCCAAAAATACCATAAGTTTTGCGCGGGCTGCAATCAAGCAGTACGAGGTTGACAACCGCGAGGAACTTGATGATGACGGCATTGTTGCAATTTTGTCCAAACAGGTTAAAATGAGAAAAGATGCCCTCGCTGATTTTGAAAAAGCCGGAAGAGAGGACTTGATCGCCTCCTACAAATCAGAAATCGAAATTTTAAAGAAATATCTGCCGGAGCAGCTTTCGGATGATAAACTCCGTGAGGTGATTTCCGGTGTGGCTGCGGATCTCGGTATCGAGAGCGGAATGCAGAACATGGGCAAGCTCATGGGTCCTGTGATGGCAAAGGTCAAAGGACTTGCTGATGGGAACAAGGTGAAAGAGCTTGTGCAGGAATTTCTGAAAAAATAATAGAGAAAACGAAACCACCGATTTATGAAACGGTGGTTTTTTTCTGCCGTTCTCCTATTTGTTCAGCAAAACGATTCCCACAAGGCAAACTGCGATTCCCGCTACCTTGGTGGCTGTAAGGGCTTCGTGATAAATCAGCACGCCCACGAGGAGCAGGGCGATTGCAACAAAAATCGCCTGAACGATATTCCCTAGGGAAACTTCCCAGCCTGCCTTGTACATGAAGATTGCACCAACTTCAAGACCAACTACCGCAAGCCCAAGCACAAAGGGCGTCCAGTTAAGACTCGAAAGCTGGGAGTTTATGCTTTCACCGTTTCCTATGGTAAGATAAAGGGCGATGGAAACTGCTGCCCCTACGATATAGGTTATTGCCATGCAAAGAAACGAGTCAAGCCCCGCAGGCAGGGATTTTGCGGTGATGTGATAAAATACGTTGGAAAGCACCAACAATCCGATGGGCCAATAATATGCAAACATTTTCGTTTACCTCCGTTTTTTTAGAATCCATAACAAAAGCGACGCACCCCGTATCTTCTAAGGCCTAACGATACGAAATCCGTCGCTTATAAGCGTTTCTCACCCGGCGGCGAGCATGGTCTTATTTTTCTTTGTTGTTCTTGAGAATCAGTCTACCATACTTTGAGGAATATGTCCAGTAGGTTGAACTGAGCTTCGGGCAGTTTGCCGAAGTGGACCGAAGTGATCTTGGAAACTTTCTTTGAACTTGCAAGCCCAAGCTTTCATATACTGCCTGCTGCTCTTGGCGCAAGCTGTCAGATATCTATGTTCAAGTCGAGATGTTTTTGAAAAAAATCTACGGCGAAATCCAAAAATTTTTTTTCGGTTTTGCTTAATAGTTTTCTTTCTTTGTATACAAGCCCCAGCTCCCGAAATGCGCCAGGCTCTACCGGAAGTTTTTTCACATTTTCGCCGCTGCCCCGCAGTACAAGTTCGGACATCATGCTCACCCCCATGCCTCCTGCCACCATTCCTATGATAACCGGGTCGTCTGCCGTAGCAGGAAGCAGCTTCGGGGTGATTCCGTATTCCGCAAATAGTTCATGAACCTCCACATCTTCCCCATACGAGGGCATGATAAAGGGGTATTTCTCAAAATTTTTCAGCGGAAAACTTCCCGATTCTTCGCTATTTTGGGGCAGAACCGCGAAAAAGGGATCCTGCGCAATGGGCATAAAATTATATCCGCTGGACTTATCCTCACAGGCAAAGATCAAATTATATTTTCCGTTTTTCATGCTGCGATAAAGCTCCTGTCTTCCCACGACCTCAAGTTCCACTGTAATTTCGGGATGTTTTTTGGAAAAGGCGCCTATCAGCTCCGGCATCCAGTTTTTTGCGATGCTGGCGTAGGCGGCAATATGCAGAGTTTCCCCTTTCTTTTTCCAAAGCCTTTCCGCCTCTTTTTCCAAATCATTATAGGCATTCACGCATTTTCTGAGATAGGGAAGCAGCCTAAGTCCTTCATCACTGAGAGCGATTCCCCGATTGTTTCTGTCTGCCAGCTTAACACCCAGTTCATCTTCCAGACGGTGCAAAAGATGAGAAAGCCCCGATGGGGTGTATCCGTTTTTTTCGGCAACTCCCATCAGGCTTCCGGACTCCATCGCTTCCAGTAAAATTTCAATCTTCTTCGGCTCCATATCTCTCTGCCGCCTTTCTTTTGGTGTGAATTTTTATCATACCAATATTATAAACCGTCGCTTTTCAACTTACAAGAAAAAGTGTAAAATTAAAGCATTAATTTTCAGAAAACTTTAAGGAGGTATCCGCTATGATAGGAACCATTTATAATACGGCCATGATTATCGTCGGAAGCGTCGTAGGCAGCCTGATGAAAAAGGGCTTGAAAGAAAAACAGCAACAAGTCCTTTTCGACGCTATGGGACTTGCCGCCTGCGGAATCGGTATCAATTCGATTGTAAATAATATGCCAAACAGCGATTTTCCGGTGCTTTTCATCGTGAGCCTTGCCCTTGGCAGCATTGTCGGCACGAGCTTTGATATAGACCGTAAATTTCAGACCCTTGTTGACCGCAAAGGGGGAGATGGTCTGGGTCAGGGGCTTTCCACCGCGATACTTCTCTTTTGCATAGGTACCCTTTCGATTCTTGGCCCGATCCAGAGCGCTATCTACGGCGACGAGACATTTTTGTTTACCAACGGAACTCTCGACCTTGTAACCTCCATGGTTCTTGCTTCCACCTATGGCATCGGAATTGCGGCAGCCGCGGTGGTTCTTTTCCTGTGGCAAGGCGGAATCTATCTCGGCGCGGGATTCCTTGCGGACTTTATCTCGGATCCGTTTATGACGGAGCTTTCGATCGTCGGCGGCTTTCTCATCGCTGCTTCCGGGGTTTCGATTCTCAAAGTCAAGGATTTCAAGACCATGAACCTGCTCCCTTGCCTGCTTGTTCCTGTGCTGTTTTTCCTGATAAAAAGCGTTTTCTAGAAAAAAATTTAAAAGAAGTGAAAAAAAACGGCACTCTTATGGATAATACAAGTAGAAAAGCTTTTCAAGGGAGAAATTTAATGCTTGGTACGGAAGAGTTCAAATTGCTTGCAGAAGAACATATGGATATGATTTTTCGTATTGCCTTCAGTTTTCTGAAATCGCAGTCGGATGCGGAAGATGTCACACAAGATGTGCTTCTGCGGCTGTACGAAACGGACTATGTCTTTGAAAGTCAAGCTCATATCAAAAACTGGCTTGCAAAGGTCACTTGCAACGAATGTCGTAAGTTTTGGCGCAGGCTGCCTCACAAACAGGAAAATATCAGCGACTACGCAGATCGTCTGGCGTTTGAGGAAAAATCCTATCAGGATTTGTTTACAGTCGTTATGCGGTTAGACAAAGCAAAGCGCATTGTGGTAATTTTGTATTATCTTGAGGGGTATCAGATACATGAAATTGCAGAGCTTTTGGAAATTCCTCAAGGAACGGTCGGAACAAGGCTTGCCCGCGCAAGAAAAGAGCTCAGAAAGTGCTTGGAAGATGAGGTATCCATATGAGTGATAAGGAAAAAATGAAGAAGGCCTTTCAAAATCTGAAAGCTCCTGAGGATACTCCGGAAAGGATTTTGGAAAAAATGAATCGAAAAGAAAACAGCCGTAAGCCGACAGTTTCGAGAAAGTGTCTGACGCTTGCAGTCACAGTTGCGCTGATTCTACTTTTGGGCTGTGGAAGCGTTTATGCCGTAAAAAAATTCAGTCTTGGAAATTTCTTTTTGCAGGAAGCACCTGCCGATGCTGCCGCTTTTAAAATCAGCTTCCCGTTCGGAGCGAAAAATGCCAATATCGAAAAAGTTCCGGCACATGACGGTATCGATTATATCGCTGAAGAAGGGACTCCTGTGCTCGCCGCAGCGGATGGCAAAGTAAGAACCGCAGAGTTTAGTGCATCGCGTGGAAACTATATCATAATCGATCATACCGACGGTTTCAGTACAGTCTATGCCTGCCTGAAAGAAATGCAAGTTTCCGTTGGAGATAAGATGAAAGCCGGCTCGCAGATTGGAACCGTCGGCAGTACAGGTATGTCTACCGGTCCGCATCTGCATCTGGAACTTTGGCTCGACGACGAACCGATAGATCCGGGGGAATACATGGAATAAAGACAAAACAGGGGCTCATACGAGCCCCGTTTTTAAGTTTTCACAATCCCCTGTGTTTCGTTATGTAATTTTAAAATAAGGAAATAATTGCTGTAATTGAGAAGTAAGCAAGAACGATGACAACTAAATATTTATAAAGGACATCAATCCATGCGCCCCATTTAACAGAGGAAGTCGTATTGTACCATTCTTCTCTGATTTTCTTTGCTCCGATAACCCATGCGCCAATAATCGCAATACCCAGTGCAGTTACAGTATAAAGAATGTTGCCGCAGACATTATCAATCAGCGCGAATAAAGTATCGCTCCATGTACATGGAATTGCAGCGATGGCAGCAATAATGACAACCGTTATGATGGATTTATTTCTAGACATTTTCATGCCGTTTTTATCTTCAAATGCCTGAATACCTACTTCCAGCTGACTGATATGCGAGGAAACACCTGCGAAGAAAACAGCCAGGAAGAATAATGCCATAAAGATTGCACCACCGCTCATTGTTGCGAAAACTTTTGGAAGTGCTACAAACATGATGCCCTTTCCCATCAATGGATCCATGCCGAAAACTTTTACCGCCGGAATGATAATGAAGCCGGACAGCAGGCAGATAAAGAGCTGTACCACATTTACCGTTACGAAATCCGTTGCAATATCCATGCTGTCATCCGTATAACGTCCATAAGCGAGCAGGATTCCAGGCCCAAGACCTACAGCAAACAGTGCCATGCCGGCAGCCTGTGCCCACATTTCCGGATTTACAAGCTGTGACCAGTCAGGCTTGATGTAATATTCAATCCCCTCTGCAATCCCCGGAATAAAGCATACACGAATAGCCAAAATTACCAAAATAATAAACAGGCCCGGAAGCATGATTTTGCAAATTTTTTCGATACCGCCTGCTATACCTTTCATAGAAACAAGTCCCACTAAGATGAGCAGAACCAACACAATACCGTAAATTAAAGGACGATTGCCATTAATATCTGTAAAAAGCACTTCTGCATCTGCCGCATAGGACATTCCCTTAAACGACTTAAAGAAATAAACAACTACAATTGCGATAATTGCCGGGAAATATCCGAACTGAATCGTCTGTTCCAGAGAGCAGACCCAGCCTAATACTTTACCTGGAGTGCCTGCAACGCTGCCCAGCGCTGTAACATTTCCTGCACGGAGCTTTCTTCCCATTGCAATTTCAGCGAAACCGGCCGGAATTACAATTAAAATACAGATTGCTGCGAATGCAAGAACAAACGCTCCGCCTCCCCATTTTGCGCACATCATAGGGAAGCGCCACATTGCACCCACTCCGACCGCCATTCCGATAGTGGAAATAACAAAACCAATTCGGGAACCAAATCCATCAGCCTTACCATCAAGAGAATCCACAGATTTTCCGCCGTTCATCGACTTGGAAATCATAAAAATACTTCCTCCTCCAAATGCAACCAGATAAACCAGAAGCATTATAATTGTTGTTATCGACATTTTTTGTCTCCTTTCTTTTTCAGAACTTTAATTTATTTTTCGTTATTCATCAGTCGAGTGATAACTTATACTCCCAGCAAAAATCCTTCAGGGAATGGATCTTTTGGATCCAGAATCCATGTTGCGAAACCGATCACGCATGCATTTCCCGTTACGCGGGGAACAACTGCAGGCAAACCTCCAACGGTGGTTTCTTCAACAATTTCGCATTTGAATAAGGACCCGGTTACACTTTCATGCACAAAACTTTCTCCGACATGCAGTTTGCCTTCTGCCGCAAGCAGTGCAGATTTCGCAGAGGTGCCGGTTCCGCATGGAGAACGGTCAATGACCTTCGGCAGGGCAACGACACAGTTCTGAATGTCAGCACCTTCTGTTTTCGGAGGGCCTGCAAACTCCACATGAGTTACCTTATTCACGAAGCAGAGCTCAGGATGTTTAATTTCAATTTGCTCATTGATATCTCTTCCAATAGAATTTGCAATTTCAATAAACTTCGGGCAGTTTGCCGGACAGATCTCCAAGCCTACACTTTCTGCAGGAAGGATGGCATAAACATTGCCGCCCCAGCAGATATCCATGGTAAGCTTGCCGTATTCTTTTGTATCTACTGTAACAGCCCTGTTCAGTACCAGTGCCGGAGCATTGGTAAAGGATACTTCCTCTACTACACCATCGGTCACTTTCGCTTCTACCGATACAACCCCCGCTGCAGTATCCAGCTTGATTGTCGTAATCGGCTCTGTCACTTCCACAAGTCCTGCTTCAATTAAAGCAACCGTTACACCCATCGTATCGTGTCCGCACATCGGCATCCAGTCGCTGGCTTCGAAATACAGGACGCCCACATCGGTTCCCGGTGTACAAGGTTCGGTAATAACAGTTCCGGACATGATGTCATTGCCACGCGGTTCGAAAGAGAGAAGCTTTCTGAACCAGTCTGCATTTTCTTTCATATATTCAAACTTTTCTGCCATTGTTTTTCCCGGAATCTTCGGAAAGCCTCCCACAACATTTCTTGTTGGCTGTCCAAGCGTGTGAGTTTCAATGGTTCTGAACATTTTTCTAGCTTTCATTTTTATTGTTCTCCTTTTGAATTTTTCTTGATTTTTCAACTGCGCTGTTGATTGACTCCATTATTGATGATGCGAAGCCATTATCCAACAGTGACTTAAAGCCTTCAATTGTCACACCGCCCGGTGAGCACATTTCACTTACCCTGTCTTTCGGATTTTCTCCGGTAACATCAAGAATCGTTGCCGCACCCAAAATATTTTTTATAGTAATCTGTCTTGCCTGCTGACGGCTGAAGCCCGCATATACACCTGCGTCTACCAGTGCATCTGCCATCAGGTATACCCACATCGGTCCGGAGCAGCTGTAAGCGGTAAACTCCGCAAACAAGTCTTCGTCTAAATACATTACTTGTCCCAACGCACCAAGAAAAGCATCAACAAATGTTTTTTCCTCTGTTCCGATGTTTTGGTTCAGCTTTACTGCACTGTGACCATTGCCTGATTGTCCCATCGTGTTCGGCATAACCCGCACGATTTTCTTTTCAATGCCCAGATGTTTTTCCAGTGTTGAAATGGTAACACCAGCTGCAATCGAAATGATTAACACATCCTTTTTGCAATGTTTTTTTATATTTTGCGAAACAGCTTCTACAATTTGCGGAAGCACCGCAATTACGATGACATCGGCTTCTGCAATTGCCTCATTCCCGTCTGTCACAGCTTTTACACCATATTCCTTTTCCAGATAATCACATCTGCTCTGATTCAGGTCGTTCACCGTTACCAGTTCTTTCTGCACTACACCTTTTTTTAAGGTGCTGCGAAGGATTCCTTCGGCCATATTGCCGCCTCCGCAAAATACAATTTTCTTATTCATCGCTTCTCCTTTTTTTCGCATATTCTGCAATGGTATCCACCAATGTATCAATATTGTTTTCTACATTAATTCCTAAAGAAGTTAATTTATCACGGACATCAACCGGAACATCACTTCCTCCGATTGCTTCATTTAATCTGCCTCCCATAAGGACTTTTATATTTTCCACGCCGCTTTTTTTCAGGGTCTCGAGCAAAGCCTTGCCAAAGCTTAATGCCATTCCGTTATAGGTACTCATGCATACGATTTTGCTCCCGGACTCTATGACAGTATCCAAAATCTCAGTTACAGCAACCGATGTTCCGAGATCAAACACATTGGCTCCTGCCTCGCTGAGAACATTTTTTACGACTTCCTTTCCAAACTCGTGTACATCTGTAGAACCGACCACTATATTTAAACCTTTTAGTGCTGATTGACTCTCATCACTGAGCTTTGCCAGTGCATCATCCCTAATTTTAGTTATAGTCCGAACAATACTGGTTCCTCTGATTTGGTCATGTCCTCTCATAGCTCCTTCTCTAGCTTCGCCTGCACCAAAATTCACTTCCAGCTGTTCCGGTCCGATTGCCTTCAGAACGGCTGCGATCTGACCTGCGTGCTCAATATCCACACCAAGATCATCCAGCGCATTTAATACTCTTTCAAAGAATATGTTTGCCCCTTCTGCAATTCGGTCTGCTTCCACCTCAATTTTTTCCCAGTCAAAATAGTCTGCATAATACGGTGCCTTTTCAATCGCCATATCCATTGCCAACTGGCATTCAATAATTTCATCCGCACTTGGAATCCGCAGAGCTTCCGAAAATGGAATTGCATTAACCGCATACCCGGTCGGATATTTTATCTGACAGGCAATGTCTGCAATCGCATAAGAAGGAAGCACTGAGTAATTTCGCGGCATGCACATTCCGTAGTCGATTGTATTTCCATTGACGAATGTGCCGGGAGTCTGATACTTGTCAATTCTGCTAAGCGCCCGATTGAAAACAATTCGAAGCATCGGATCGCTGAAAAGGTTCCCGTAGCAGTGTGCCACTCTGCCGCCGGCCAATTCTTCTGCTATATACTTCTCCAGTTTAGCCCATCCAAGCAGATTGGCTACATCGTGGAACTGAGCGCCATATCCATCGTCCAGATTACAATGGATGCATACACCCCGCTCTTTAAATTCGCCCATAACCGCCATTGCCTTGATATAGTCTTCTGTTCTGTACTCTTCTAAATCCAGTCCCGGATACTCATAAGTGAAATACTGCGCCAAATTGCCGATGGAAGTTACTCCGGCTCCTAAACCATGTTTTACATTTTCTACACTGTTTAAAGAGCCAATCATATGATCACCCAGATGCGGACTGATCGGTGCCACCTGTCCGATTTCATTCCATTCTTCAGGACTGTTAAAAATAAGACTTCCGCTTGCCTGGAATCGATCTCGGTATTCTTCCGGCACCCCCATAATCCAGTCGCAGATCATACCCAGTCTGTCAATATAGGAGCCTTCTCTTTCTAGTGTTTCATATACTTTTCGTACACCTTCTGCCGTTGCTTCCCAGGAATTCCATCCGATGACACCGTGCTTCATAATTTTTCCGGCTTTTATCATTTTTTTCTTATACTCCGATTCCGATTGAACGCCGTATTTTTTCATGAACAAGGTTTCGGTTATATGAATTCCGTCTGCAATTTTCTTTGCATCACTTTTAATCGTTTTCATATCGGGGAGATTTTTTTCGTCAAACCTCCGCTTCACTTTGATGTCCATTACATACTCCTAATCTCTTTGCTTTCACAAAACATATTGCTTCTGTTTTTTCATTTCATTCATTCCAAAAGAGTTTTCATAACTCATTAGTGAGCTGTGTTGTGTTATTTATATCACATATAGAATTCTCTGTCAAGCCCGTTTTTTGAGTTTTTGCGAAAAAATTATCATACTTTTTTCATTAAAAAATTTTATATACATATTATTCTTGAGCTGTGTTAAATATTTTTTTATCTGTGTAAAAGCTAACGGCAAAGCGAATATATGGTTTTGATTGTACGAAAAAAGCACAATCTTCGAAAACTCCGCTGATTGTGCCTGTTTTCCAAACTATTTAAATTATAAACGCTCCTTGCCCTTATTAATTCTTCGTACTCTTTTTCACAACCTGAATCAGATTGTCAATGTGCTTTTCCATTGCGGCGGCAGCCTTCTTTCCGTCTCCTTCAAAAAAGGCTTGCAGGATGACCTCATGATCTACATGCGAACCTGCCTCACCCTGCCTGCTGACAGAAGAGAAAAACTGGTACACATTATTTTCCGTGAGCAGCAAACGCAAAACCTGAAAAATCGCGCTGTTTCCCGAAAGCTCAGCGAATTTTAGATGGAACCTAAGATCCTGCTCTGATCCCCTTTCTCCTTTTCGGAGCACATAACGATGCTCAAAATCCAAATCCCGTATCTCGTTTTTATCTTCTTCTGTTGCATTTTGAGCTGCCAGCTGCACTGCATAAGGTTCAACCAGCTTCCGCAGCTGCAAAATATCAATGGCATGTTTCACATCCTCACTGAATACAAGCGCAATCATTTCTTCAGCATTCTGAAGGATCTCAACCTGCGTATTCTGACTTTCTAAAAAAGCCTCTCCTTTCGCGGTCAGGATTCTTCCTTTATTGCTTACGCTTTCCGTATAACCTTTCTCCTCTGCCTGCTTCATCATGCGTCCAATGGTCGCAGTCGATGCCTCAAGACATCTGCTCAGATATGCAGCACCTACCGGGCTGCTACATTCTTTAATCGCTTCCAGCAAAGTCAACATAGTCAATTTTTTCATTTTTTTATCTTTCCTTTTCGTTCATTCACAGCTCATTTACGCTATAATCATAATACATCACAACTCATTTGTCAATTTCAAAAAATAGTTGACAATCGATAAATATTATGATATTACTATGTTATCATAAATCATTCATGAGTTGTGTTGATTATTTTCTGAAATTAGGAGGATGAAAATGTACGATCTTAATTCGAGAAGAAATTACTGGAAAGGATCTGAAGCGGGCAACAGAAGAACCATGTATAAGGCTGCTGGTTTCAGTGATTATGATATTAAAGAAAAACCTCACATCGGCGTTGCGAATACCTTCTTTGAAGGTTCCCCCGGAACCGGTCATCTCCGCCAGCTGGCAGATCACGTAAAAAACGGCATCTGGGCTGCCGGCGGCATGCCAATGGAATTTGGTGTTCCTGCAACCTGCGGCAACGTTGCAACCGGCTCTGTCGGACTTCGTTATGAGCTTGCCATGAGAGATGTGGTTGCTATGTCCATTGAGGGAGTTGCAAGAATCCACAGTTTCGATGCTCTGGTTATTTTAGCATCCTGCGATAATATTATTGCAGGTGCTTATCTGGCTGCTATGCGTCTGAACATTCCTTGCATCATCGTTACCGGTGGTCCGATGTATCAGGGCAGCTGCGGCGGCCGCAAAATCGTTCAGGCAGAAGTTGATATTGCGTCTATCCGCGGCGATGAAGAAATCCTGAAAATGGCAGAAGAATATGGCTGCCCTTCTTTCGGAGCATGCCCTTCCATGGGAACTGCCAATACCATGCAGATTTTGGGCGAACCGCTGAACATGGTTCTCCCGGGTACAGCTACCATTCCTGCGGGCGATAGCCTGAAGCTTCGTAAATGCACCGAAGCGGGAATGTACATTGTGAAGCTGGCAAGAGAAGGCGTTACACCGAAAGAGTTGGTAACAAAAGAAGCTTTGCTGAACACCATTATGGTCGATATGGCGATTGCCGGATCCACCAATGCAGTTATCCATATCCTTGCTTACGCAACAGAACTTGGAATTAATCTGACCCTGAATGACTTCGATTCCCTTGCTTCTCAGATAAAATGCATCGTCGGAGTAATTCCGACCGGTACCTATTCGGTTGTAGATTTATACAACGCAGGTGGTGTCCCTGCTGTCATGAAGCAGATTCAGTCCAAGCTTTATACCGATACAAAAAATCTGCTCGGTATTTCCTGGGGCGAATATCTGGATGCAGTTCCTGCTCCGGAAGGCCAAGATGTAATCAAATCGCTGGAGAATCCGATTAGTACCCTTCCCGGCATGCGGATTCTTCACGGAAATCTGGCAGCCAAAGGTGCTGTATGCAGACCGACCGGTATTCCTGAGAACATGTGGCACTTCAGCGGCCCGGCAAGGGTTTTCCATTCTGATGAAGATGCCCGTGATGCCATTATGAATGATGAAATTACCGGAGGAGAAGTCGTTGTCTTAAGATATGAAGGCGTAAAAGGCTCGCCCGGAATGAACGAACTCATGAAAGCAACTGACAGCCTCCTCGCGAAGGGACTGGAAACAAAAGTTGCTCTGATTTCTGACGGCCGTTTCTCCGGATTCAATCACGGCTCCATTATCGGACATGTTTCTCCGGAAGCCTATGTCGGAGGCCCTCTGGCACTGGTCGAAGACGGAGATATTATCGAATACGATATTACAGAAGGATATCTGAATTTAAATGTTGCTGAAGAAACCCTTGCAGAACGCAAGAAAAACTGGGTAAAACCGGAACCAAAAGTGAAATCAGGTCTGCTTGCTTTATATCAAGCTACTGCAAGACCGCCGGAAGAAGGCGCAGCAATGCAGATCATGGAGGATGAAATATTATGAAAAAAAGAAAATTTGCGATAATCGGAGATGGCTTTTTAGCCACAAATGTTGTAAACGCCTATGCGGATGGCAAAATGCCCTGCTATGAACTGACCGGAATTCTGGGCAGGAATGACGATAAATTAAAAGAGCTTTCTGAAAAAGCCGGCTGCAAAGCAGTAAAAACCTTAAATGAACTGCTTGCTGACCAGCCGGAAATCGTTGCCGAAATGGCGGCCGTCGAAGCGGTCCAGGAATATTGTCTGGATGTCCTCAATCAGGGCATTTCTTTCATGGCACTGTCCATCGGTGCTTTTGCAGATTTAGACTTTTTCGAAAAAGCCAAAGAAACCGCTGCTGCAAACGATGTTAAAATCTACTTCTCGTCCGGTACCATCGGAGGCTTTGATGCTATGCAGTCCATTACTCTGATCGGCGGTGCGGAAGCAGAGCTTACGCTCAACCGCTGGGCTGGCTCCTATAAAAACACACCTGTTTACAAGCCGGAAATCGAAGAAACAGGTGTAAAGGATACATTATTTGAAGGCAATGCTGCAG